>JAJDBA010000064.1 GCA_029261675.1 Nitrospinaceae bacterium | reverse complement strand
ATGTGTGTGGTGCTGATTGTCGATTTTTCCATCAAGAATATTGATCATGAAAACCTCGCTTATCTCTCTATTGGTGGCATCATCACGACACTCCTCAATTTGATTTGGTTTGATTACATCGGAGTCCATGGTTCGCTGTTCAAAGACATGTACGTGCTGGATGGCATGGCGATATTTTTTAAAATCATCATCCTGATTGCCACCCTGCTTGTCCTGTTGATCTCCATCGATTACGTCAAGACGTTCCGCTATTTCAAGGGCGAATACTATTTCCTGGTCATGATGTCGGCGTTGGGCATGATGTTTATGTCTTCGGCTCAAGATTTGTTGTCGGTGTTCGTCACCTTAGAATTTTCGACTTTCGGCTTCTATGTGCTGGTCGCGTACCTCAGAGAAGATGCGCGGTCCAGCGAAGCCGGATTAAAATTTTTCATTCTCGGAGTGTTTGCAGCAGGCTTGTTGGCCTACGGGATCAGTTTAGTCTACGGCGAAACCGGAACGTTGGTATTCTCCGAGATGACTTCAACGCCAGGAAGCTACGGATTGGCGATTGGATTCATTCTGATTTTTGCTGCACTCGGTTTCAAAATCGGCGCAGTACCATTTCATTCTTGGATTCCAGATACGTATCAAGGCGCACCCACACCCGTCACTGCGTTTCTCTCCATTGCCCCAAAGGGTGCAGCGCTAGCTATTCTTATCCGAATGTTTTTTGTGGCGCTCGCGAGCTTTAAGCCAATGTGGGTGCTGCTCTTTGTCGTGGCGTCGATTGCATCGATGACCTATGGCAACATCGTGGCCATTGCCCAGACCAATATAAAACGATTGCTCGCGTACTCCGGAATTGCCCAAATCGGAAATGTCATGATTGGGGTGGCCGCAGGATCCAAACGTGGAAGCGATGCGATTCTGTTCTATTTGCTCACATACCTGTTTGCAAATCTTGGAGCCTTCGCAGTGGTGATCGGCGTCAGCAACTTCATTAAGAGCGATGAGATCGAAGACTACAACGGACTCAACCGTCGTTCGCCATTTCTTGCCGCCGCGATGCTGCTTTTCTTGTTATCGTTAGCCGGAGTCCCTCCACTCGCAGGTTTCATTGGCAAGCTGTATATCTTCGTCGCAGCCATGGAACAAGAACTCTATACGCTCTTAATTGTGGGCCTCATCAATATCGTCATCTCGATGTACTACTACCTCATCGTCGTGAAAAAGATGTACATCAACGAACCCACAGACCCAACCCCCATCACCGTCTCCGCCCCATTAAAGACTGCTGTCTATATTGGTATCATCGGAACTCTCCTCCTAGGCATCTACCCCAAACCCTTCATCGACTGGGCCGTCTCTGCCACTCTGATGTTTTCAAATCTCGTTTCCCCTGCTGCGTCAATTCTAGATGTTGGTACGATAGTTGGGGGGTAAATCATCTTCTTCGTTTATTTTTCAAATCATTCAGCAAAAACCTCGACATTTACCAAGTTAGATACATTTTGAATGCCTTATCGAATTGCCTTGATAGGGTTACTTACCTATCTCCAATCAACTGTCTTGTCATTGCCTTTTGGTGAATTGGTGACAGGTATTGGAAAATAATTAGACTTGACACTAAAAAAAAGTATCTTCCGTTTTGCAAGTCAAGATTAAAAAAATTTTACAAAGAATAAGACTAAGTCCAGGGAGGGACTCATGATTATGAAGTGAAGCTAGGCAAAGTAATATACATAAAGGCTGGCTGGATTGCCTAACCGAGAGAATGGCTTCCATGTGAAAGGCGCATCTAACGTCTCTTAGCAAAAGAAAGAAGAGACGCGGGATTGCGCCTTTTTTTCTGGAAAGGGTCTAGTTAACCCAATGGTGTGAATGAAGTTGACAGAAAGTGTACTCAATTGGACATAAATGCATCTAATTTTTGTGGATGATGAAGAGAAGGGAAAGTCCGTTTAGGCTTGTAGACCGCATCGTGAGCAGAAATGTTGAATGAGGATTCTGTCCTATCAATGGATGGTATCTTTTTTGCTTGATAAGCGGTGTAGATGAAAAATTGTGTTCTATTTCATGGAGAATTTCTAGCAAGGAAAAAGTAAAAAGGCACTTTCCCTAGGGTTTAATATTCAATTTGCTGATCATCTGAAAATAGAGACCAGTGGTGATGCTGTATTTCATGAATAGAAGAACCGTTTGGCGCATGTCCGTAAGCACAGACACGCCGCAGCCCAGATTGTGTTGGGAAAGCTGGCCGAATGATTGTCAAAGGATGTGCTTCGATTACTAATAAGAAAACATTATTTGATGAAACAGAAGATGCTGAAAGGAGATTCCTATGACACGATATGCAAAGGTGCCATTAAGAATTGGATTGCTCTCCGGTATTCTCTTGGCCGGGATTACAGGAACATCCTGGGGCCTATCCGATATGTGGTTGGTCTATGTGGGCAATGAAGTTTTGGATAGTAGCATCATTAGACCAAATAAGATCCATGCTGCATACTATGGCCATGTCAAAGGGGAAAACGGACTTTCTGTTTGCGATGTGCTTAGACAATTAACAAACAGTTTATCACAAAGTCATTCTAACAGTAACTTCAATATATTGTCCCTCACTTGTACAAATCCAAAAATAACTTACGCCGACTCCGAAACCGACACCAACAAGAACCCTAAGCTTAAACTTGAATCCGGTTATCCGAGCGTAACGCGGAACCATAACACTTATGTGTTATATGTGTTTAGACATAACAAGCCACTGGCCTGTCGTAAAAAGGCAATTGATTCGGTGGCTATAGATGCTCCAATCGTTCCCGAAACTCCAGTAACAGTACGAAAGCCCCCGTCTTCGCTTCTTGGCGAAACTGCGGACAAGCAAGTCGAGCTCCTTCCCAAGAATTGGTATTTTTACCTTTGCGATTTGGGGACCCACGAAATCGGCAGCAAACGAATTACATACACTATAGGCACCCCCGAGCCTAATGCTGTACCAATACTCAATAATGATGAACAACCGCAAATTAAAGAAGTTATTTTTCAAGCTAGTATTGAAGTCCATGAATTATATAGATTTCGGATTACTGCCGGTCCAGTTTATTCTTCCTTAATTGACAAGAACCGCACAAATTTTCAAAGACAAACCAATTCTGGCGGCCAGACTGTTATTACTTCGGATACGGCAAATGATGCCCCCGTGAACTATCCGATCTTTTTAAAGATATATCTCCATCCAGATGGTAGGGATGTTCTTTACAATCCTCCTTGGCTACCTATTACTACGAAATCATTCGCTAAATTTTTGAAAGACCCAATCAATACAAATTTTTTCCATAGAGTTTCTGGAATTATCGGCATTAATCTTGTTGATGAGCCTCAAAACAATTTTTATATAGGCCTTGGATTTGAGCCTGCGTTAGGTGTCGACATCATTGGTGGAGTCCATGTTGGAAAGATTACTGCGCTGCGAGGTGGGTTTACTGAAGGTCAAATATTAACGACGGAAACTCCCATAACCAAGGACATTTTTCAAACCGGTTATTTCGCTGGAGTGATGGTGGATGTTGGGGTAATTGGTGCGTGGTTAGGTAATACCTTATTTTCGACTACTCAGGGAGTGTTTAATGCTGTTAGAGGGCCAGCCCCAGCCCCAGTACCTAAGAGTTAATTAAGGCTGTATGACTACTGTAATCCTGGGCATGGTTATGCGAAAGCTATTTGCTTTCTAGTGCCTTATTAGTGAAAGAAACTTTTTCAAAGGGAGGAAGATTTAATCATGAAGATACTTCGGGCAATCACCTTTGGAATTTTTATTACATGCCTACAGTTAATTTCGGTGGAGGCTTTTGCAGAAAATCGCGTTTTAACTCGGCTACCTGTGGGAACAATAAAAATTGTGGAAGGAACTAATATTGTAAAAGCTTCCTCCGGGGATTCGACTATTGCAAAGGTGGCAGCATTTGACCATTCTAATATTAAAGTATTTGGCGTAAAACCAGGTTGGACATATTTATCAATTCTGGATGCTGGGGGGGGGATTACCGTGCATGAATTGGAAGTCCACGTCAATGTGGGATCTCTGAAAGAAAATTTAATAAATGCCTTCCCTGCAGATACCTGTATAAAAATACAACCAATTTTGGAATATATTGTGTTACGTGGTTATGTCTCTCAAGATAAAAAAGCTGATGTGTTGAAGCTAGCTCAAGCGTATGTTGGAAAAGCTACGAACGTTATAGATGGTCTTCAATCAATAGCTAGAATAGATTGTGACTAAAAATAGCTGTTTTTCGTCAGGACCTTGAGAATTCTGTCGAACTTTCTTCCTTTTTAGGTGGTCTATTGGTTTATCGAAATCTTTATCACTTCTCTAACTTATGACATATTTGTGCTCCATACATATATTCGGATGAACATTTAAAGGGAGGGTTTTTTAACCTCTATAATTAGAAATTAAGAAATGTTCTTAGAAGTTTTTAACTAACAGTCCCTGGGAGTGACCACTTATATGTAGAGTAAGTAATAAGCTATGTGTTCTCGAGATGTGTAAGGAATTAACATTAATAAACTGTTGGGAATTGGGTTGGGGAATATGGTGCGATTTGTTTTTCGTTTTTAGCCTGGCTCGAATCTTAAAATATTGTTCTTTGACCATAATCTTCTAATATTCGATTATGGTCTCTGTTTGTCTCCTTCCATCCTCTGCTTGGTGACGAAAAGTTTGGAGTCAGGTCAGCTTTTTACTTTTTCGCATTAGGGTAGGGGTATTTTGTTTCGGCAAACTTTTGAAGGGATTTTGGCGCAAATGCTCCAAGGAGAAAAAGTGTAGCCAGAAATAATCCATTTCCCTGATTGGCTAATGGTGCGTTAATTGTTATTAATCCAAATACTATACTTGCGATAATGGAAATAAATGACATAGCCCGCATTGCAGACTTTCTACCAGGTTCTTCCTCAAGGAACCCCTTTTTAAGATTTGCGGATGGAGGTAAGGCTTCCGGGTTCGACATTGGATAAATTTTCATTGTTTGCCCCCATTACAAGAAGGTTTAATTTTATCTACTGAAAGAAAGCATTAGCACTATGAGATACTCAAACTAAAATAAACTCAATATCACCTGTACAATAGTCAAGGGTATACGTTTTTCCGTTCTGCGGTTCGATCCATAAAAATCGGAGGTCCTTATCTAATGCCCAGTTGCAGGCATGAAACTCATTGCCTACCCAGGCGAACATCCCCCACGCAATCCCCAAACCCAAGGATGCTTTTATATCTGGCTGGCTTCGACTAAAAAGAGATACTCTTCCCTTCAAAGCAAAAGAATAGTCATCGCAATCGAAGGATTGATTGGAAGTATTTGCTGCTTGTATGGGATTTTGGGACAAGAAGTCCGCTAATTCTTGACGGGTAGGTAGGTAGAAATGTGTATCAGAATAACCTGCATAAGTGCCAGTATTAGTTGCCCATAGACCACTTAATAACGAGGTTACTCTTTGTTTGAATTCTTCCATTGGTATGTGAATGCCGTCTGCCATCTTATTATCTCCTTTAAGAACTTGGGATTCCTTGGCTTACTTTAGGGGTTTCGTAACCCTCGGCGTTTTAGCTGAATTCATCTTTCCGCTGGCAGCCACTCATGATATTCACAGCGATTTAGCACTGAGTTTTTATCTACCTCGGTTGCCAAGCAAAAAAGATACCATGTATCGGTAAAGGGGTCTTTTACTCGATCTTTCACGGGCTTTTCTGATCCTGCTAAGATTGGGTGAACACATCTCCACTTCATAGCCGCAAAAAATCCATACCTTTTGTATCCAATCGGATACATTATCTGTCATCTTCCTTTACACTGTTATGGCAACTAACCCCTTTTCAACAAAAAAAATGGCGCAACCCCGCGTCTCTTCTTTCTCTAGTTAAGAGATATTGCAGGTACGCCTTTCATTAAGAAGCCTTTCTCTCGGTTAGGCAGGCCAGTTAGCCTTTTGGTGCGTTACTTTTTTCAGCTTTGGTTCATAATCACTAGTCCCTCCTTGGACTTAGTAAAATTTTGAAAAGATCCTCATGACCTCTCTCGATTAAAATGGAATTAGTCTGTCTCATTCAATAAAATTAAGATTATGATGAGTTAACGAGACACCTTCTATGCACCTCTCTATGATTCTAGCTGCCTCTGTACTCCGGTCCAATATATTTATCAGTGGCTAACCCTCACCTAACTCGGTTATCCCAATTGTTTATTCAATTGGATACACTGTTGTATCTGTTTGGATATAAACCGCCTCTAGATCCAATTTCCCGAAGTCCCAGAAAATTTACATAGTGTTTCCAAGATCTTAAAAAGATTAAAGAATTGTTCTGGGAAACAAAGAATGAAACTCCATCTATTCGATGGCATGTTTTTTGCTCATTAATATTCTTGAATCGATTATTGAAG
>JAJDBA010000063.1 GCA_029261675.1 Nitrospinaceae bacterium | reverse complement strand
AGGGGGCTGGGGGATTATTAAATATGTCACCCTGAGCCAAGTCGAAGTGGGGAGCAAAAATTCCCCCTTCTCCGAAGGGGGACGCGAAGCAGGGGGCTTTTTCAATATGTCATGCTGAGCTTGTCGAAGTAGGGCCTCCGTTAATGTCCACGGCATGGATGGTTGAGGCCGTTCGGTTTAGCGACCGGGTAATAAGGAATTGATTTTAAGGCGGGAAACTGGTTAAATCTGGATAAACAAACGAACTATGCCGATGTAGCTCAGATGGTAGAGCAACTGATTCGTAATCAGTAGGTCAGCGGTTCAATTCCGCTCATCGGCTCCATTATTTCAAACATTTATACTGCTTTATTCCTTTTGTTTTTCTCCTCTATGATAGGTTTATGATAATTCAAGACTGAAACCGCTTCGCGTAAATGATCCGGGCTTAAATGAGCATACCGTTGGGTAGTAGTGATGTCCTTATGTCCGGCTAATTCCTTCACTGTATACAAATCCACACCAGCCTGTACCAGTTTTGAACAGAAATCATGCCTTAAGTCATGAAAACGAAAATCAGGGAACCCTACTTCCTTACAGGCCTTTTTGAAGGCATGATAGACACCCCACCCTGAATAATGATTTCCATTGATTTTGACAAAGACAAACACGGAATGAACCTTCCGTTTCTTATGCATATTTTTCAATATTTCATAAGAATTTTTATTTAAGGGAATCCCTAGACTTTGAGAATTTTTCATTTCCTCACTGTCCAAACAAATTATTCGTTCCCTCAAATTAACCTGATCCCAACGAAGCTTTACCAAGTTCGATAGCCTCAATCCGGTATTTTTTCCCAGCAAAACGATGGGCTTAACCCAATCAGCAAGATTTTTATAAATTTCTGAAAACTCTTCATCAGAAAAATATTTAACCCGCTTCTTTTCTTTCTCTCTAGGAATACCTGAAACGGGGTTATGTCTGCACCAGCCCCAGATCCTTATGGCCTTATTGAAAGTAGCAGAAAGAAAAGCCAGCTCTCGATTGATTGAACTCGGGCCAACCTCATCTTTTCGTTTTTTAACATATTGGGAAATCAAGTCCGATGTAACTTCATCAAGATATCGATGCCCAATAAAGCGGTTCCAATTTTTAAAATGCCTTCGATCATCCCTTTGAGTAGATGGCTTCTTTTTTATTGTGTAATCTTCTAAATATCTTTTCACCATTTCCTCGAAAGTATGATTGCTTTCATTTGATATATCCAAAAACTTGTTTTCAACAATTTTTGTTTTAGTTTTGGCAAGTATCGCCTCAGCCACTTTTTTCTTGGTTGTACCTGTGGACTTTCGGATCTGCCTTCCTCTATAAGAAAAGCTAATCCACCAATACTTGCCACTTTTTTGCTTATACAGGCCCATTGTTATCTCCTTTCTTCAAAGGCCTGATTGTTAATCTGCTTTCCCCTTAGAAGAAATCTATCAAAGGCTAAGGTCATTCTCAATGGCTTTCACTCGATCTTGGACAAGATCATTGTTTGTATTGGAGCATTGCTCTAGCCATTGATCGATTTCTGATTTTTTAAAACGAATACTTCCCTGAATCTGGTAATACGGAATACCTCCCTTTCCTAACCACGAATAAATAGTTTTTTCTTTAATAGATAAGTAGGTTGAAACCTCTTTTACTGTCCAAAATGCTCTTTCCATACTAAAGGCCGTGAAATAAGTTTTTCTTCTGATTTAATTTTTCAAAAAATTTATCCCAATCCCAACATGGTGAATTTAAGATTTGTTTTTCAAAAATCCTAAGAATCTGTTTTTTGCATAACTCCTCATCTGATCCAGTAAGGGAAATATTTTCTTTGGCTAAAAAGGAGGAGAAGTGACCAATTATTTGTTTAAAATTTTTAATGCTATCTCTGTTCAAGGTTTTTACTCTTTTTAACCAAAGGTGTTCCCCAAATTCCACTCCTCTTAAAAAAAACCAAATTGGTGCAATGGGTAGCTTCCTTTTGCATTTCTTTGTTGGATCATCTACTTTCATCTCCAACCATTCAAATACCATGTAATTCCAAAGGCCTTGAATTTTTTCTATAAGATGTCCAAACGAAAGGATTTGGAATTCCTTAAGAACTTGTGATCGCAATTGAAACTCAAAACGAGTGATTTCAGGGATATGTTTAATTTCAGATGGAATTTTTTGAAACCAAGATAAAAACCAGTCATGATCTTCTTTTAATGCTAGTTTCTTTTTATCGTAAATTCTAAGTTTGGGACTTTTCCCTATATCAACAGTTTCTGCTAAGTAGTTTTTTCCTAATGCAAAGTATTCTCTTAAAGACATATCAGTATTAATGGTATTCATTTTTTGGGGATAACCATACATAAACAAGCCCGCTAAGTTACCCATAAAAAAACCTGAAACATCTACCGCAATATCCACCCTTTGAATTTTGTATTCATAAGAACCAGTAAAAACACCTGCTGCCAACATTAAAAATTCTCTTTCCAGTTCATGCATTCCCAAGCGAAGTCTCTCAGAAGGCACTTCAATTTTCATTTGTATGTAATTAGAATTCATGCCCCTATTATTTAGTAAATATATTCTCCACCCCTTACGAAGCAAACAATATGCATATTCTCGACTACCTCTTTCAGACACCTCCCATAAATCTCCGTGAATATTAAAATATGGAGTTTCCTTTTTCTGTTGAGCCTGAATTTTTAATTTTTTCAAATTCGCCTGCTCCCACCACAAGTAATCAAAAAATCCATAAAATGCGATATGAAGGGTGTCGAGGCCTTGAAATAAAATTCTAAACTGTTCGGGCTGCATTCTTTTATCCATTACTTTCCCGTGGCATTAAATTTAATATCTGGGACACTTTAAGGCTGGTGTTACTCGAAAGATTCAATGCAAAAAGCCCCAAATCCACGCCTTCGGCGCGGATAGGGGCCTATATTTTTATGTCTTGAAATAGACAGTTCTAAGGTTTTCGGGTACAATTTTCCCATTGTTGATGTTCCCTAGCAGGATTGTTGGCAATTTAAGGGGCTCTTACCGTCGCCACGGTGGGCCCCTTTTTTATTTACTAATAAACTTTGTAAATAATTTTCCGAAAGTTGACTTGAACTCCTTCATGAAATTTTCTTTTATGCTCACTTGAACCTTTAAAATCTCTCCCGCTGCAGCGGGTTTTTTTTCGATTATTTCTATCGTTTCATTAATTCCTTCCTTGGCACTTTCGCTAGATTCTATAAAATTAGTAGCTTTAAAAAATTTAATCCAAAATTTATCGTGCAGGCAATAATAGGCAATTCCATATCTTTGGTTTATGCTCTCCTCAACTATTTCACTCATTGAAAACCGTTTCCCCGCAATGAAATTAAGTTGTTGTAAACACTCCAATTTTTCCCTAGTTTTTGGGTTTATATAAAGTGATAAGGTGATTTTTTCCTTGGGTAGTCTTTTGGCCATTGTAGACACTCTCCGATTTGTGCTAGCACATATTAATACAATAAATAAATTTAATCAACCCTATTTATTAAATTTAGTGTAAAATTTAAAAGTAACATAGAAATGTCGGCGCCAGACAAACCCTTTAATTCTAATAGGTTGCAAAATTTTATATGTTTGGCTTCCCTTTAGCACCACGTGAAGAAAACTTTAAGCTTGAACAAAACCTCCTCAAATCTGCCATTTTTCAATTAAAATTCCAACCGCATGACAATGTAATAAATAAAAAGGAAGAACTTCAAAAAATTCTTTCACACGATTTTCCTATTGTCGAAGATGTCGTGCGAAGCGCGGCCGAAATTAAATTTGAATCGGATAAAACTCCTATATTAGAGTCGACTCAAAGCCAAGCTGACGGATTTAAATTTCATACTGAAGACAGATTTAAATCAATAACCATAACCAAAGATTCCTTAACACTAAACATAGCAGGAAAAATTTACCTTAATTTTTCAGATTCAATCCAAACCTTTAAAGAATTAATATTTCCAATACTTTCAGAATTGGAAATTAAAATTTTCAATCGAGTTGCCATACGAAAGATCAATCTTGTAGAATCAACCCAGCCCGGGAAAAATCCCCCTTCCTACACTTATCCGTCTATATTTGAAAATACATTGGTCTCTAATTTCCTTTCTTTTCCACCGATCAATTCTTTAGAGTCAGGAATTAGCACGATGACTTTTAATCTTGGTGGCTACAAATTGAATCTTAGCTATGGAATTTTGAAAAACCCAATAAAGGGTCACCCAGAAGAACAAATTCTATTAGACATTGACTTGTATAAAATTAATTCTGAAACTGATTTTTCAAAATTAGAAGAGGAGTTAAATTTAATAAATCAGGAGATTTTTAATATTTTCACTTGGGCTTTAAATAAGAATTTAATTTTTTCGTTGACTTCAGATCCCAAAGGATAGGCCATGTCAAATACCACCGCCCCAAACATACAGGCCAGCACTCTATCTCAAGAAGAAATAAAAAATTTAATTGATAAAAATTATTCTGATTTCACATTCCCTGACATTCAAACACTTCTTATCGCTGGTACTTGCGCGCTGGCTATTACTGCTCATTCTCCTACTACAAACCTTATGCGATCTGGGTTTGGAGCTTCGTCTATAGAAATTAGAGATTCAAGAATAATTGACAGAAGAATAAATCAAAGAAAAGAATTACTTGATGATATTAATGCTCTTAACCCAGAAAATTCAATTACAAGTTTGGATGAATTAATTGATGGGGATCAAATTAAAATGGAAATGCAAATCATGTCAGATTATATGCAAGAAATGAGACCATTTATTAAAAAGCAAAAGAAAAAGGTCGTACTTTATAAAAAATAAGGTGCATGAGGATTGCTTTGATACCCCATAACTCCAGCGCTTTTTATTCTAGCAACCCCGATAAAGCCAGATTATTTCAAGGTGATATTCTTAAGGCCCGAGAAATAGGCTTAAAAGAAGAAGGAGAAGACACCAGCCCGGATTTCTGGTTAGTAATTACAAAATCATGTGATCTTGCTTTTAGAGAACACCAAAAAAAAACAAGAAATGAAACATTTTCCATTCTCCCTTTAATTTCTATGAAGATATTGGAGAATTCTTTTTCAAAAATTTTTTCATCTTCTATTTCATATGAGCCTAAGAATATTCTATTAGTTCCGGTAGTAGGGTTGGTTAAGAAGTTTATGCTCCAAAAATATAAAAAGGATCATATCGATTCATTACTAAAAAATAAAATCTCCCGGTTTATGTATTTTCCACCAGAGGGAAATTATTTTACCGAACCTATGATAATAGACTTCGAATTTATTGAAACAATCGACGGAGGTGATGAGGCTGAAATAAATTCTGCTCTAAATTCTAAGATTTTAGAATTGTCGTCTCCTTTTAGGGAAAAGGTAGCGCAAAGATTTGCCCTTCATTTTTCTGAAATCGGAATTGATGATGAAGAAATAAGACACAAGGATTATATCAAAGGTATAAAAACCTTTTTTGGCGAAAGCGGATAGATTAAGACCCTAATTAGGATTCACCAGCGCAATTACGCAGGCCACCCCTCCGTTGGGTGAAGGGGATGGCTCCAGCGCAATTGCCACTGGTGGGTTTTTAACCGTTCTGTTTTTTTTTATCTATTTCGACAATTTTTTCGATAGCTGCTTGAGTCGTAGCATCAATTACTAAATTTAGTTCCGAATCCATAAACTCATAGCTGCTGCTGGGTAAAGTTTGTAAACTTATAATCCCGAAATCATCAGAGGCAAGTCCAATCTGATTATCAGCGGGATCAGGTTCTTCCCAGCAAAGAAAACGACTTACACTTTTTATTTCAAAGGAATTATCGGTGATTTGGTCATAGTCAGAATCTGACATGTCATTCTCCTTTATTTGTTAAAACCAAGCGTATAGCTCAATTCTATTTTTGAAGTATGATAAAAGTTGGATAGAAATTGACTGCTTGTCCGGAAACAATGGAGGAGAGTAGAATTACTAGAAAGAACCAATTAATTATGATTTCAAACAATTAAGGGGAAAACAGATTAAAATCAGTACCTTCACAATTTAGTGTAATGCAGATTCGTAATCAGTAGGTCAGCGGTTCAATTCCGCTCATCGGCTCCAGTAAAATAATGGCTTATGGGATTTCCCGTAAGCCATTTTTGTTTCGTAAGTAATCTGTGTGTAATTTGGTCAGTAATTCTCAAGTTTGCTTCCCATAAATAATTTTAAGTGGCATCAACTAAATTATGCACCGTTTTTCCGGCCCATTTTTTTTGATTTGGTTGGGCCAGGTAATTGCTTAAACCAATGGTTATTTTGGGTAAAGCTTTTACTTCGATTTTCATATGAAAGACTCTTGCAAATGGCTGATGCCCTCCTTTGTACAAAAAGAATGTGGTGCCAGAGCTTATCGGCCAGTGCGGCCCCATGCGACCGCAAGAAGTTCAATGGTTGGGGCCTCCCGCTGGCTTGCTGACCTAAAGATGAAGCTGTTTATCGAAGAGACATTTAACAGGTTCGACCCAGCCGGATTAATTTATTCCCGGCAGTTAACACGGGGATAATTTTTACAGAAAATTAGCAGGAAAAGCTGGTGCAAATGGTTAACCTTTTATTGAATTGGGGAGCCGACCGCCTCGGAGGACAAATGCTCGATTTTACACGGGAATTCTGATAAACCTGAGCCCTTTGGATTTACAAAGGTTGATTTCGGGAGGCCCCTAAGAGAGTGAATGGGGAAGCCAGCATCCAGCCGTTTAATTACCTCCGGCTTCTCGATTCGCCCCCACGTGCGAGTGACCAACCTCCATTATGTAATCCAGATGATAAACTTAGGGGAGGAAAAAGATGCCCCCTTAGAATCGTGTGGAATATCTCAACCAGGAGACCCACTGTCCAGGCAAATAGCATCTACCGCAGCTGAGCAAATCATCGTGAAGTTTCGCGAAGTCGTGGTTTTCACACTCCAAATAATTGTGTAACCCTCCCGTAAAATAGTTCCGTTTATAATTAGAGTTCTCCTAGATAATGTGAAGCAAAGGAGGGCGCGAATGAAGAAGAGCCGTTACACAGAAAGCCAGATCATCAAGGTACTGAATGAGGTTGAAGGAGGCCGTC
>JAJDBA010000062.1 GCA_029261675.1 Nitrospinaceae bacterium | reverse complement strand
CTGTTTGCAAAAATTTTTGGGTCCGGTGTAGTGGGGAACGTTACCTTCTTTTGCTCTTTAGGTAGAGCCGCAACCTGCTCCCTCACTGGTTTTTTAATTTTTTTAGCAGCGATTTTTTTAGTTTTCTTTTTTACAGGTGGTTGGGATGCCAGTTCCTGTTTTTTAGCTAATTTGCTTTTCTTACTCTTCAGCACCGGCGGCTTGCGGATAAATTTTATTGGCGCAGGAGGTGAATCTGGCGGTTCTTTTAATTCTACCCGGGCTACAGGCTCTGGTTTTTTTGGATTGAGTTTGGTCGATTCAACCTGAGAATCGAGTTCATCAAGAAGTATCTCTTTCATTCCAGGCTCCATCACCAACCCTTTTTCTGGAATCTTTTTTGGCACGGATTTTTGCGCAACCGGTGTAACCGGTGGAGCTGGTGGGGGCTTAACGACTTCTCTCTTTGGAGGTGCCGGAGCAGGCGGTGCTGTAGGAACTTCAGCTACAACCGCTGGTTTATTGATGACAAGCTTGGGTTTTGGTGCGAAGGGATTGGCAACTAGCAAAAAAACTAGAATGGAAGCTGGAACAACAATTAGCAGAACAAACTTTTTTACTTCTTTCGAATCTGAACGTGTTGGTTTAGATTTCTGCCCCAGGTTTTTTAATAGATTTATCCCTGGGCTTCCTTTAAAGGTTTTTTCTTTGAGTGCCTTTTTCAGGCTGTCTGCGATCAGGCTCACGTGCCGACCTCTATCAACTAGTCGTGGAAACGGAAAGCAGTATGGGCTCCCGGCCTGAAAACTTTAAAGCCTTTAAGTTTACTTTGGCAGAATTGATATCACTGAAAGGCCCCACATACACAATGTACCAGTCCTGTCCGGCAGAAACGGCTTTTTTCAAGAACACATCAAACCCACCTTTCGCCAATTCTTGCCTGTATTGTTCTGCTTCGGCTTTATCTCTTAAGGAATAAACCTGGATTCGATAATTTCCTGCTTTCATTACATCAGCTGAAGGCGGGGCTATGGTTGCCTTTTCTTCTTCAGTGATCTGTGGAGTTTCAACTACTGGAGCTTCGGGCTCTGGCACAATAGCTTCAGGCACATTGGAGGTACTATCGAGGTCCTCTATAAATTCCTGAACTGGAGTGGCTGCCGCTTTTTCAACGGGTGCCGGTTTTACAGAAGCCACAGGTTCCTTCACAGACTGAGGTGCGGATTGAACTGGCGCAGATTGTTGCGCAAAGATCTCATTGGGCAAGGAAGCAATTTCCCCGACATCCTTTTTCGAGAGTATGAAAAAAGATAGTCCCGCAATGAAAAACAAAATTGAAGCAACCAACGGCAATTGTGTTTTGATGAAGTGACTTAAGAAATAGCTTTTGTTTTCTTCACCTAAAAGGCTACGAATAGCTTCACCAATATGAGGACGATCTATAGTTTCAGCATGCTGATTGTATGCGGCAAGCAAAGCACGGTCACAAACCAGATTGATCAACCGCGGATAACCTTTGGAGTAATTAAAAATTTCTTTCACGGCTGACTTGGTAAAGGTCACGCGAGAAGCTGCACCTGCAACCAGAATTCGATGCTCGATATAATTTTTCGTCCCATCCATATCCAAGGGTGAGATTTCGTATCGGATCGATATTCTCTGATTCAACTGCTTTAAGGTTGGCAATTTGAGTTTTTCATTCAATTCCAATTGACCTACGAAAATGATCTGCAACAGCTTGTCTTTCTCTGTTTCAATATTGGAGAGAATACGTATTTGCTCCATCACATCGAGAGACAGGTTCTGCGCTTCATCCACAATAAGAACCGTTGTGCGGCCTTGTTCGTGTCGGTTTAGTAGAAAAACATTTAAAGCATCAATGAGTTCTTTTTTGGATGCGTTGTTGGTCCATGTATGATCCCTGGGCTTCCAGTCAATCGGGGAAGGTGTTTCTGGGGTCAATTCGATTTCAATGTTGTCTCCGGTCGATCCGTCTTCTATGATTCCTGCAGGTTGCCGTAACTGGACGGGCTCTATTTGCAGGTCATGCACAATATTCCTCAGCAGATCCATATCCGAAAGCATAGGATTGAGGATCAACGCAACTTCCACGTCTTCCTCAAGCCGGTCCAGCAGGCAACGGCAAAGTGTTGTCTTGCCTGTGCCAACATCTCCCGCGATGACCATGAACCCTTCCCTTTGCTTGATCCCATAAAGCATATGATCCAGTGCTCCCTGATATTGCTTACTCAGGTACAGGAACTTCGGGTCCGGTGTCAGGCTAAAAGGCTTTTCTTTGAACTGAAAATAATTTTCATACATGAAATACGCCTACCTTCTAAAAGAAGGGTTAACAATACTATCTGAATATACATCATAACCGGCATTTCTCAACCGATCACTTTCCTGTTTAAATTTATCGTCAATCGCACGCCCCGCCATGATTTGAGGAGTCAACATAATAACCAGTTCCGTCTTTTCGGTAGTTTCCTGTTCCCAGTGGAAAAAACGACCCACTAAAGGAAGGGCTCCAAACAAAGGGACGGAATTGTCATCCACTTCTTTCCTTGTTTTCATCAATCCACCAATGACAATGGTTTGACCATGTTGAGCTAACACCACATTATTAGATTCTCGCACGTCAAGAATGGGAACAACGTTGATATTATCTGGAGAAGTTCTTTCACCTGCCTGTTCGGTAATGCTGGTATTGATACTCATCATAATCTCGCCATTGGGATTGATCTGCGGAACAACATCGAGAACAATACCAATGGTGATAGTCGAAGGGACATACTCGACCGAGGCAGCCGAAGTTGTGGTTGCCGCTGTAGTTTCGGGAATAAAAAAGATATCTTCCCTACCGACTTTGATCACCGCTCTCTGATTATTCAAAGTAGCAATCTTAGGGCTGGAAAGAACACTCACTTCTCCCTGTTCTGATAGAGCATCCAAAACAACATTAAAAGCAGTGGATGAAGGGCCGTAGACAAAGCCTGCAGACCCTGTGATGGTGGTACTATTAACAAAAGTACCTGCAGTTTTACCTATAGTGAATGGGCTAACCGTTGACCAGTCGATGCCTAATTTGTAATCGTCGTTCAGGGTAACTTCAACAATCTTTGCCTGAATAAAAACCTGTCGTTGTGCTGAACCCTCCACTGCCTCAATGAATTCTGCGACCTGCAACAAAACATCCGGAAAATCTTTTACAATGATGAGTCCCGCTTGTCGATTGATACTAATATAGGCTCTCTCTTCATCTGCACCCAATGACGCTACAGCTGAAGCGCCTGTTGCAGAAATGCTGGAAGCATCGTCTGTTGCCGATGAAGTATCTCCACCACCGAGCAGACTTGATACCAACCCCGATGAGTCTCCACCTGCAGAAGCAACTGCTGCTGGATCAGATGAACCTGAGCTGCCAGAAGAAGAACCGCTAGCCGCTGTTGATGCAGAGGGCGTGACGATATTGCTCAACCCAGATGTTATCTCTGTCCATATATCCGTTTCCTCAGTAGACTGTATGGAACTGGTGGACCCACTACTAGAAGAACCCAAGTTTGCACTGGCAGAAGCAGTCGTTGTTGAAGAACTCGAACTATTGGAGGATGTTCCTGAAGCGCTTCCTGAGCCACTACTCGAAGACAGGTTACTGCTGCTCCGTCTTCTGGAAATAACATAATTAAGGGAAAATGTGCGCGTCTGCATTTTTTCCTTACGAATACGAATAAAATCCTTATCCATTTCATATTCTAAATGCAGAGGAGTGAGCAAATTTTCCAATGCTTGCTCCAGGGTAACGTTTTTCAAATCAACGGTGGCAACCTTGCCGACGTTAGGGTCGATAATAATGTTCTGCTCTATTTCCTGAGAGAGAGCAAACAACACGTTACGCACATCCACCCCACGTGCTGACATGGTAAAACGAAAACCTTTGGTCTCTTGCTCCTTAGGCTCGAAAGCAGGTTGTGTCGCAGTTATCGAATCGGGTAATTTATTTTTTACGGGTTTTGGTTTTTCAAGAGGAATGACAATTTCTCGTCCTGCAGATCCGGTCTGCTTTTTCACCAACTCCGTTGGCGACTCTTTTTTGGATTGCTCCAATGAGCTACAGGAGGCTAATGCGAAACTCGAAGCAAGAATTCCTAATGCCCTAAAAATGAATGTTTTTTGAAATACCATAATTATTATAAATTTAAACAAATTTACATTGAATCAAGATACAACGAAAAATCAAATAAGTCCAATAAAATCTGTGCTTTTTTGCTTTTCTAAAGGGCTATTACAACAGAATTCGGAATTGAAAAATAAATACGGAAAAAGGATATTTTGACAGAAGAAAAATTAAAAAAACGAAGCGAAAAACTCACCTAATTTTGCAAACTTGACAATATTTCACCTGTCATCTGCGACCTCTCGTCACAGTTAAGAAGTAATAATTCTTTAGATGCTGAAAAGCTTTGAATAAATAAAAAAAACGATCTGTGGCATCCCTCACCAGAGGGTTAGTTGAGACGGAGAGCTGGTTGCTTAGCTGCTGTTTTTGCGGATTTTTTGGTTTTCCGTACGGCTGTTTTTTTCTTTTTGAACTTTTTGTCGAAGGAATGCTTGATCACATCATCCATTGTAGTAGCAGGAAAAAACTGGATGCTTTTTCTTATATTCGCAGGGATATCTGCGATGTCTTTTTCGTTCTCAACAGGTATGATTAAGTTATTAATTCCATGTCGATGTGCGGCAAGAACTTTTTCTTTCAGGCCACCGATGGGTAAAACTTTTCCAGTTAACGTCAACTCGCCCGTCATTGCGACATCGTTACGTAACGCTGTTTTGGTGAGAGCTGAAACCAACGCTACCGCCATAGTGATGCCTGCCGAAGGACCATCTTTAGGAACTGCGCCTTCAGGAATATGAATAAAAAAGTCATTTTTCTGGTAGAAATTTTTAACTAATCCAAGGTCGGCCGCGCGTGATCGAACATAAGTCATCGCGGCTTGCGCCGACTCCTTCATAACATCACCTAACTGCCCTGTGGGCACGAGTTTACCCGTTCCGGGAAGCACAGTAACTTCAATCGAAAGAATTTCACCACCCAACTCAGTCCATGCCAAACCGACTGCCGAACCGATATCAAGCGGGCCTTCCATCTCCGATCGTTTGTACTTGGGAATGCCGAGATATTTTTCCAAACTGGCAGGAGTGATTTTGACACTCGTCTTCTTACCTTTTTCCACTACAACTTTGACAACTTTACGACAAAGAGTCCCTATCTCCCGCTCCAGACTCCTCACTCCAGCTTCGCGGGTGAAATCTTGAATAATTCGTTCGAGAGCTTTTTCAGAAATTTCTATATTCTTTTTAGTCAAACCATGCTCAGCAACTTTCTTAGGCACGAGAAATCTCTGGGCGATACCCAGTTTTTCCTGATCGGTATAACCGGGAAGGTGTAACACTTCCATTCTGTCCAGTAACGGTCTCGGGATGGAATGCAATACATTCGCGGTACAGATAAACAAAACATTTGAAAGATCGTAATCGATTTCCAAATAGTGATCGTTGAAAGTTCCATTTTGTTCCGGGTCAAGTACTTCCAACAATGCTGAAGCCGGGTCGCCACGAAAATCTGCGTTCATCTTGTCGATTTCATCGAGCATGAATACAGGGTTATGCACTTCAGCCTTTTTCATACCTTGAATTATTTTACCTGGCAAGGCACCTATATAGGTTCGTCGGTGACCCCGAATCTCAGCTTCATCGCGAACGCCACCCAGAGAAATACGAACAAATTTTCGGCCCATAGCGCGACCAATCGATTTACCCAGCGATGTTTTTCCAACTCCCGGAGGACCCACAAGACAAATAATGGGTCCCTTAATTTTTTTCACCAGTTTTAAAACAGCCAGATGTTCGGTGATGCGCTCTTTGACTTTTTCTAATCCATAATGGTCTTTATCGAGAACTTTCTGCGCTTCCGGAATTTTAATTTTATCGGTCCCGGCGGCTTTTTCCCACGGCAAATCTGCAAGCCATTCGATATAGGTCCGCGCCACTGTGGCTTCTGCTGACATGGGTTGCATGAGTTCCAGCCGCTTTAATTCTTTCTTGGCCTTCTCGTTGACCTCTTTCGGCATCTTTGCCTTTTTAATCTTTTGCTTTAATTCATCGAAGTCACTTTTAAATTCATCACGTTTGCCAAGCTCCTTCTGGATCGCCTTCATTTGCTCATTCAGATAAAACTCTTTCTGACTGCGCTCCATTTGCTTACGCACCCGCCCATGAACACGCTTCTCAATTTTGAGGACTTCCATTTCTGATTTCAGAATCCCCAACAACTTGTTCAGCCGGTCTGCAGGATTCAGCGTTTCCAGCAACTCCTGTTTTTCTTGTGTCTGGAATACCATGTACGAAGCAATGGTATCTGCGTAGCGATGCGGTTCAAGAATGCTTGCGCTTGCGGCAACCGCTTCCAGCGGTATCTTCTGGTTGAGTTTGACATATTGCTCGAACACAGTCCCGACACTTCGCATCATGGCTTTTACATCGGCAGTGAGCTGATCGTTTTCATGGATTCGGTTGACTTCTACTTCAAAGTAATCAGGATTCTCTTTAAAGGTCTCGATACGACCTCTTTGAAGCCCCTCAACCAACACTTTCATAGTGCCGTCTGTTAGCTTCAATATCTGCAGAATATTGGCAATGGTCCCGATTTCGAAAATATCGGCTGGTTGCGGATCGTTGTTACTGGGATTGCGTTGAGCGGAAAGGAAAATACTTTTTTGCTCTGCCATGGATTTTTCCAAGGCGAGCACAGACTTATCTCTACCCACGAACAGGGGTAAAACCATGAACGGGAATACTATGATGTCTCTTAATGGGAGAAGCGGTAAAACGATTTTATCTGAACCCATAATACTAGCTGGCCTGTTTCTTTTTTGCGTAAACCATCATGGGTTTTTCACCTTTGGCAACGACTTCCTCATTAATAACAACTTCTTCAACTTCTTTTTGCGAAGGTAGCTCGAACATAATATCAAGCATGGTTTCTTCCATCACGGCGCGCAAACCCCTTGCTCCGGTTTTACGTTCAACCGCTTTTTCGGCAATAGCCTTAACAGCACCATCCGTAAATTTAAGTTTGATGTCTTCAAACTCAAACAGTTTTTTGTATTGTTTGACCAAGGCGTTCTTCGGCTCGGTCATAACTTTTATCAGCGCTTCAATGTCTAACTCTTTAAGAGTGGCCACAGCTGAAAAACGCCCGACAAACTCAGGAATCAAACCATACTTGAGCAAATCTTCGGGTTGGATTTTTTCAAGAAAATCTTCTTCCTCCAACTCAACCTTGGAAACGATTTTCTGTCCAAATCCCATACTCTTCTTGCCAACCCGATTGCGAATAATTTCGCTCATACCCACAAACGCACCACCACAAACAAACAAAATATTGGTGGTATCTACTTGCAGAAACTCTTGATGGGGATGCTTGCGTCCGCCCTGCGGTGGAACGCTGGCAGTCGTGCCTTCAATAATTTTCAGCAACGCCTGCTGGACACCTTCTCCAGACACATCGCGGGTGATAGATGGGTTTTCTGATTTCCTTGAAATCTTATCAACCTCATCGATATAGATAATCCCTCGCTCGGCTTTCTCGACATCGTAATCAGCGCTTTGAAGAAGTTTGAGGATGATGTTCTCGACATCTTCTCCGACATAACCTGCTTCCGTCAACGTAGTTGCATCAACAATGGTAAAAGGAACATCGAGGATACGCGCCAGCGTTTGCGCCATGAGGGTTTTCCCGGAACCGGTAGGCCCGATCAATAGCACATTGCTTTTTTGCAGTTCCACATCATCTGTATCCGCATTCGAATCGATTCTTTTGAAATGATTGTGGACGGCAACTGAAAGGATTTTTTTACAACGTTCCTGCCCAATAATATATTGGTCAAGATGCTTGAATAAATCTTGAGGTTTGAGAAGATGCTGGAAGTCTTCGCCTTTTTCCTGGGCCCATTCT
>JAJDBA010000061.1 GCA_029261675.1 Nitrospinaceae bacterium | reverse complement strand
GACCAGAATCTGAATTAGTCCTTCCGGCTAACGGTGGTAGCTTGGTGGTTTGGAATACGGAATGTCTACTCAAAGAAATCATCAATGGAACTTTTAACGCCATACCCTGTTATAAAAATAATGAGCAGCAAGAATAACAATTTCATTGCCTATATTCTATTAGGGGGGTTCGCCTTCTGGACCGGTTCCGTTTATGCGGAGCCTCTAGATACTTATGTGACTTCCGCTCTACAAGAGCGGCAGAAAAGAAAGCCTGCCTTTCGCGCGCTGGCAGTAGGAGTCACCGAGTACGGAAAAGGAATGACTTCTTTTCATGGGCGCAATAAGGAACCCAATGCGCGAAAGGCCGTTCCCGAAATGATGCGTGCTTTGCGTGTGGTCGCACAAAAGGGAGGATATTTTTCCAAGACCAATCAAGCAAACGGCAACGTACTAATCGAAGGGATCGTGGATTATCTTCCGGAATCCAACGACAATCCCGCAGTGAAGAAATTTAAAGTTTACGATTATCTTGAAATCTGGAATAAGAAGTTGCAGGAATATATTGAAGACAAAAAGAGCAAGCCATCGCCTTACATAGATCTCGAAATTCGAAATGAGATTGAAGACGCAATTGCTGGGTCCCTTAGTACACATCACAGTTTCCTCCGATACGTTCCCAGCCCTAACAACGATTTAATCAAGAACCGGCTGAAACAATATGTCAGGGAGACCTCTGGCAACAGCGACACGTTGATATTTTATTTCTCCGGTCATGGAGTTGTGAAAAGCTTTCAAGGAAACCGCCTCATTCCCTTACTGCTTTTAACTCATTCCACCGGAGAAAATTTTTATTTGAGATTTGATGAACTTGTCGAAATTCTGCAAGAGGGTAAGGCAGGCCGTCGGATCGTATTTCTGGATTTTTGCCAAACCATCGAAGACTTGGGAGATGTCCAAAAATTTTTTATCCCCTCAAATATTCAAGAAACAATTGATGAAAGCGATATCATGTTTTTCTTTTCCAGCAATAAAGGAACACCTTCTTATGTCGATTCAAAGGATACGGTGAACGAGCCTGCATCTAAAATGGGTTTCTTTACCAAAAACCTGATTGCCGGTCTGGATGACTTAGCTGATGGGTATGGTGGAAGCGATGAGATGGATGGGTATTTAAGCATGAATGAATTGGGAAAATATTTAAAACAAAATGTGAAATGGGACGTGCAGAGGAAACTTTCTGTAAAGAACGTGGTGAATCAAATCCCCACGACTTTTCCTAAAAATTCTTCAAATGCTAACATTTATGGACATAAGACTTCGCCACCCAAAATTTTGGTGCATTTATTGTCTAGTCCAAGTAAACCAGAAACCTTCATAAAAATGGAGGAAAGCTCAATCGGAATGAAGCCAGAGGATTTTGATAAATTTAAACCCGAAGCCCAGAAAAGTGCGGAGGAAACAAAATCAAATGCGCTACGTGATTTGGAGAAAACGGCCTCAAGCTTTCTGGAAAAGGCAATCAAACTTCGAGGAAAAAAAGGCGAAACAATTTATCTGAATCCATATGACCTCCAAACTGGTGAAAATTCCCCGTTCAAACTTGTAACAGAACCAGCACAAACCTCCTTCCTGAGTAATACCGAACAAATAAAGAAATGGCTGAAAAATACAGCTGTTTTTCAGAGACTGGAGTTGGATATCTTGATTCTGGGGCAATTCAGTTGGAAATATAATCAACATCCAAAGCTTTCCTGGGTGGAAATTAAAACCAATACAAACAAACTACTGGGGTCTGGCGATCGCTCCTCGGAAGGCTTCACCATATACCCACAGGATATAACCGAATATATTGGAAATCCAAAGCCTTATAAAATCCCCTACGAATTCGCAAACAATAGGACAGGAAAAATTCAATTTCTCGATCGAATACTGAGTCAGATTTTAGACAACCATCCAAGATTGATCGAAAAAACCATCAAAACCTCCTGCTTTGAAGCATTTCAGCCGACTACAGATCATCTAAAAGCGAAAAACTATAATTTTAAGGATAAAAAGAAATATTTACCCAAGACGTTTAAGGAGCAACTGTCCAAGCACGGTATAGAGAATTATAACGTGAAAATTATCAAGGAAAACGCTGATAGGATTAAAAAGGATTGCAAGCTCTTTCAAGTCAACGCTACCAACCCTACAATCGAACTGGCTAAAGCTAAGGAAGCGGAGGAACTGTCTAAAGTGACTTGGACCGACTCTGATAAAATAACGCTCGAATTAGAGGCTCGAGGGGCTAAAAAATACGACGATATGGAACCTGCCGATTACGAAATTAAGACTAGATTGATTCATAATCCATCCTCAATCGATTTGGCACATGCCAAAATATATAAAAATGGCAAGTCAGAACCTATTTTAATAATACATGAAACTGATAACCTTGTTCCCACAAAAAGTGTCATTCGAAGTTTGGCGCATGATATCTGGAAGGAATGGCCAAAAATCGAAAAAGAATTTAAAACAAAATCGTTAAGATCGGGAACCACCACTACAGATTAAATCTATGAATATATTTTATATAAAAATTCAGTTTAACCTTAGTTTTCTGTTTTTCATTTTCATAAGCACAGGCCTACTCACCCTTCCCGCCTCAGCTCAAGCAGGCAAAGTGGGAACGATTACAACCCAACAGTTGGGAACTAAAAAACTAATCATAAAGAATTTTAAGAAAATTTCAGGCAAACCGCGTTTCGACTTTCTAAATCGGGCTCTCGTGGAAATATTGACCTATGCCCTTCTTCCTTTGGACCTGAGGGTCATTCCCAGAAATGATCTATGGAGCGTCCTGCGCGATGACATTAAAGTTCCTCTGGAGGAATTCACTACCCAGCGGATTTTCCAAAAAGATATTTACGAAAAGTTGGGAGCCAATTATATTCTGACAGGTTTTTTTAAAACGCATGAGGGGAAGTTACATATAACCGGTTATGTTGACCGGAATAATCGTTTTGGTCCTCAAAGACTAAAACTTCCTGAATTCATTGTCGAAGAGAACGAGTTGTTGTCAAACGCTGAACGATTTGCCAATGAATGGGGATCAGCAATTTTGAATGATAGCTTAAATCAAATCGCTATTCCATACCTGGTGGTAGATTGTTTTAAACGCGAAAACGATTCATTTTCGGATGTAGATAACTGGGTCGCAAAAAATTTGGCTACCATCATTCAGGAGAAATTAGCTGAGAGGCTAAAGTTTAAACTATTTGTTACCCATGAAAATAATTCCGACAAATGCCCTTCTCCTAGCGAAAGGGATCAGCTTCTGAAAAAATTCAACATTGACCCCGATGTCATTATAAAAGGTACTTTTGACATCCAGGCTGATAGTGTGTTTATTCGACCCGCCATCGAATTTTTAAAACACAAAGACCTGGGAGAATTTTATCTACCAGCCATCAAAAACGAAGGAATAGCATACATTAGCCAACGCTCACAAACCACCACGCTGATAAACAACCTGTTTGTCTCTCTATTGACAAAGGAGGGAGAGTGGAACTTAGAAACCATCAAAATCTTGATTCAGTCTAAACAGGGAAATGGAGCGCTTGAGGCCGGAAGGGTTGCTCTTGGGCAGAAGAATTTATTGCTTGCTGAAATTCTCCTCAATAAAGCAATAGAGTTTGCTGATGAAAAATCTTTTGAAGGTTCTAGAAAATTACTTCTGGCTCGAGCCAATCATCTTCTCGGTAAAGTCAAGCTTGGCCAAAGCGAATTTAACGAAGGTATTGATTATTTTAAAAAAGCTTTATCTTTGAATTCTGAGCATCAGCAGGCACTGGAAGACTTGGGAAAGCTCTACTACAAGAAGAAAGACTTTGTTA
>JAJDBA010000060.1 GCA_029261675.1 Nitrospinaceae bacterium | reverse complement strand
CTGGGAGACTCCTTTACTCATGTAAATATTTTACAGAAGGGTTCCATAGGTTATACACGGGATATTCCGATTGGTGGGGGATATTGTTCGACCATGCTCATGTCGAAATTCCAAGTTCCTTTCAGCCAGACACATAAAATGAAAGGCGGTTACCTGCCTGACGGGGTTGAGAAGGATGAAGTTCTCGCACTTATTGTGCAGGGGTATAAAAAAGTTTTCGATGAAATCCAAAAATCATTTGAATATTTTCACACTCTTTCAAACATTCCGGTCGAGCGCATTCTTTTATCTGGTGGCGGTTGTCTGATTAATGGGATAGACGGCTTTATGGCGGATTTCTTTAAAGTTCCCGTTGAGTATTTGGACCCAATGCAAGGAATCAAAATCAATCCTAAAAACTTTGATCAGGAAATGATTACCGAATTGACAGGCTTATCGACTGTAGCCATGGGTCTTGCTACAAGGAGGTTTGATTACTCATGATCTATATAAACCTCCATGACTACCGCGAAGAACTAAGAAAAATAGAGACACAAAAGCATGTTGTAAAAGCCACATCTGTTGTTTGTCTCATCATCCTTCTGGTCTTAGCCAACTGGGTGGTTATGCAGACTCAACTTGACAGGGTTCGTGGCGAAACGCAAAAACTGGAAATGGCGGTTAAGGCTCTGGAACCTCGAGTAAAAGCCATCCAGAAAATGAAAAGCTCGAAACTCCGAAAGGAAAAGATTGTTGAAGGCATCGATCGCCTACGAGGAAAACAATTCCCTGTCGGCAAAATAATCAATGATTTGAATATCGCTGTTCCAGAAGGGGTTTGGCTGGAAAGGGTCACACAACTAACTGCGACCAAATTGAAAAACAAAAAAGTTCCGATCATTCTTTTCGGTGATCCAGCGTTATCTAAAAAGAAAAAGAAAAAGAAACGAAAGAGAAAAGGGAAAAAAAAGAAAGACGAAATTTCAGAGTTTATTGAAATTTCAGGAAAAGCTCTGAACGAACAATTGATCGCAGAGTACATAAAAAATTTACAGGAAATTCCCTATTACAAATTAACGTTTCTACACAAATCGTCACAAACCATTATGGGAGGGTATCCCATTTATTCTTTCACGGCATACAGTTATATGCCGAAGAAAAAGAAATAAACCGTCTCATGGATAAACTTTTTGACAAACTACCTTACGATACCCTTGAGGGTATCAAGTTTCTACATCTGCTTGCGGGTGCGGTGGCGATAGGCATGGCGGTTATTGTCGCCTATTATTTTACTTTGTTCAGTGCCTCCAATACCGAACTGACTGAGCTTGTTAAAAAAAAGGAAACCGCAGAGCGCACATTGAAACGCCATAAGGCCGTCGTTAAAAAAGGGGATTTGACCGAAAAAGATTTAGCCCGAGTATCGGGCCAATTGGATGCTTATAAAAAACAGATGCCTATTGCTGATGATCTACCTAGGTTGCTAAAGAAAGTTTCGGGTTTTGGAGTAAATCGAAAAATAGAATTATTGAATTTTGAGCTCTCAGAAGGTTCGGTGGAAGATTTCTACAAAGAGATTCCTTTGCAAATAAGAATGCGAGGAGATTTGTGGAGCACTCTGGATTTTTTTGAATATATGCAAAACCTTTTGCAACTCGTTAACTTCGAAGGTTTAAGTCTTGAAACATTGCAAGTACCAGTGATAGGGCCAAATGGTCCAACAGGTGAAAATGCTTTCCTTTTACAAACGGTGATGACTGCAAAAACATTCTCCTTTATAGAAGGTTCGGAAAAAAGGCCTGTAGCCACTAAAAAGCGACCTGCAAAAAAGAAGAAGAAAAAGAAAAAAGGACATTAATACTAGCAAATTCCGTTTGATGAAACCGTGTTAAGAATTATGAAAGAATTTAAAAAAACATATTTTCTGATTTTATTTTTGAGTTGGGTCTTGATGAACTTTTCGTTCTCTGGACAAGCCTTGGCCAAAATGGGTGCAATGCCAGCCGGAGTTAAACTTCAAAATAAAACTATTGAAAGATTATTTTGGACTAGCGGATTAAATAATCGCTACCTTGATGCGGAATCTGCTTTAGAGCATCACAAAAATATTGATCCACAGGCATTAAAGGCGAGCCAAAGTGGGTTTGCCAAAAATCTTATGCGCCACGGAGATAGTGCAAATCATATTCGAGCAAATTTGAAAAAAGTTTTTCGAAAAAAGTTCAGTCAGGAGCATGCGGAAACATCTATGGAATGGTTCAACAGCCGAACCGGCCGAAAAATTTTGAAAGCCGAAAGCGAGGCTATCTCACCCGAGAATAAAAGAGAACGGGAGAAATTTACAAGGGGCATTATGAATACACCCCCCAGTGAGTCACGCTTGTTAGTGGTGGAAAGAATAGAAGCTGCTGGACTCTTATCGCCAAATATAAAGTCTCTTTATCTGGCCTATGTGGAAGCTATGTTTCCATTCAATAATCTGTTGCAAGGAAAACGGCTGGTTAAGGTAATAAGGATGCTGAAGGATGAAGTCATAGAGCCTATCCGCGAGCAGGTTCTACATCAGAAACTATTTGCTTACAGAAATATAGATGTAAAGGAATTAAAGAGATATGCCAACTTTCTGGAATCACGTGCAGGACGATGGTTTGTGTCGTCCGAGTTACAGGGATTTGATCAAGGAATAAAAAAGGCTATGGTCGATGTCCATAAGGTGCAAAGAGAATTACTAATTGAAATTGATGAAGGCGGTCCTGAATTTCCATTATTACGGGAACTCGCTCCTCCAGGTCAGCGGTATCTATTGGTCCAACTCCGCGATCCATTTAAACCTCTTTTCACCGATAAAGGGCCAGTAGAGGGTCCGAAGGCTCCGCCGTTGTCCAGTGCACGTCAATTTGGCAATGAGTTGGAAAGCATTCCACCCATTGCTCTGTATGTAATGGAAAAAATTGAAACGAAACGTCCCGAGCTGTTCAGAAAAATGAAACACTATGAACGCCTATTCAATAGTAAAGACGATCTCGAAGCAATGAACGATGATGAATATGCTGATGCGGTGGAAACTTATCGAACCATTCTGGAAAAAGCCAGAGAAACAAAAGTTCCAAAAAGTTCTGTGCAGCTAGAATACAAGAATTTGAGATTGACGGGAATCATTTCAAAAAACTCGAAAACTTTAGCCCTGATAGAAACGTCGGACAGCAAGGGGCATGCGGTGGGAAAAGGAGATATCATTGGCCCACAATTTGGGTTTGTTGATGAAATCGAGTCCGAAAGAATTATTGTTATCGAGAAATCTCGTGATTACCTGGGGAATATTTTAACTCGCCAGAGAACCATTGAGTTTTCACAAAAAATTTAGAAAAGGATAGAAGGAGCTTATGAAACAGAATCTGTTCAAAAAATCCTTGTTATTTATATTATGCCTTGTTGCCGCAGGTTGGGGGCAATCGAATGTGGTTTCGGCGCAGACTCCCAAATCTCCTGCAAACATTGTTGCCTTGAATACCGATTCGATGGGAAGCGAAAATGCGGTCGTCACTATAGAATCATCGCAACCCGTTCAATACACTGCATTCAAACTGCTGAATCCTCTTCGTTTAGTATTGGATTTTCCGAATATGCAAAAGGGAAATCTCTCGGGAAAAATACAGGTAAATAAAGGGCTGGTCGATTCCATTCGTCCACTTCACTTTGAAGAAGCAGGTGTTCTTCGGCTGGAGATCGCGCTTAATAGGGCGGCTGATTATGAAATTCAAAAACCAGAAAAAAATATTCTGGTCATAAATTTACAAGCGATGGCTTTGGAAATGGCGCAAACGATAGAGAGTACGCCTGAAAATAAAGTGAGTGAAAAAACAGTTCAGAAAGATCATCACAAAGATGCGGCAACCATCCTCAGCGAGGCCGAAGAAGTTAATGATGATACCTGCTACCCCATGTTATATGGAAAAAAAGAAACCATCACTCTTGATTTTCAAGACGCAGACGTTCGCAACTTGATTCGTATTTTTGCGGATATCAGTGGATTCAATATCATTCTTTCGCCTGGGTTAAGTGGCAGCGTCAATATGCGACTGGCAGATGTTCCTTGGAATGAGGCCATGGAAGTGATTCTTGCCAACAATGCTCTGGGCAGAGAGTGTTTGGGGAATAATATCGTACGCATTGCACCTCAGGGTACTTTGGCCGCAGAAGAATCTGCACGCACCGCGAAAAAAGCTAGAATTGCCACCGACCTTGCGACCCAAAGAAATGCGCAGGAACTGGTTACAGAAGTGGTGCGAATAAATAATGCCAATATCACAGACCTCTCGACCAGCCTTAATGCGTTGAAAAGTTCACGTGTCGATGCGCGAGTAACGGTTGATGCCCGCACCAATACCATCATTTTGAATGACCTTCGTCACCATGTCGATGATATGTTGGAGACCATCCGTGTTCTTGATGTGGCGACAGCGCAGGTTTTGATCGAATCCAAAATTGTTGAGATCAGTAAATCTTTTACACAGGAGTTGGGAATCCAATGGGGGTTTACTGGAAATTTATCAGAATCTAGTAATACCCTTAATGGAAATACAACATTAGCGAGTCCAGACTCGGCGACCACCGGCAGAGGCTTTTTGGTTGATCTAGCTCAGACCGCAAATATTGGTGGGGCAGGAACAGGAAACGTGGCAGGTTTTGGGCTTACACTAGGAAACATTGCTAAAAATATTTCACTGGCGATTCAATTGGAAGCTCTTGAGACTCAGGGGAAAGGTCGCATACTTTCTAGTCCGAAGGTAACCACTTCCGATAATAAAGAAGCGAGAATACAAAGTGGTCGCAGAATTCCCTACCAGACGACATCTACAGATGGGACGACTATTGAATTCGTCGATGCCGAACTCAGTTTAAGGGTTTTGCCGCATGTGACTTTCGACAAAAAGGTTTATATGGTCATTGATGCAACCAAAAATGCGGCTGATTTTACTAATACGGCAGGTACGAATATCCCCACGATTACAACCCAGGAAACTCATACTGAAGTTTTGGTAGGTAGCGGCGACACCACCGTTCTCGGAGGCATTTATCAGAGCAATGTGGCTGAAAATAAAAAGGCGGTTCCATTTTTTTCCAAGATACCAATTCTAGGAAATTTATTTAAAAGTTTTAACGAATCCGACACCATTACCGAACTTCTGGTTTTTGTTACTCCAACCATTGTTGACAATGGTTACAATTAAGGGAAAATAAGACTGTAAAATTTTATTATCCTTTTAAGAAAATAATTTCCCATTCATGCAACGTTTAAACATTGATCTGGGCGAAAGAAGCTACGATATTCTCCTTGGCTCCGGACTTCTTGACCGTGTAGGTGAATTACTCTCTAAGGTTCTTCAGCCCAGCCGCATTATTTTGGTCACTCACCCTTCCCTTTTACAACTCTATGGAGATAAGGTCTTAGCTGGTTTCAAAAAACAAGGGTTGGCCACAGATATCATTGAAGTACCGGAAGGTGAAACTTCAAAATCTCTTCATCAAGCAGACATTATCTATGATCAGCTATTGGGTTTCAATTGCGATCGAAAGTCTGTCCTGATTGCTTTAGGTGGTGGTGTCATCGGCGATATCACCGGATTCGTTGCAGCCACTTACCAACGTGGTATTCCATTTATTCAGGTGCCGACGACATTGCTCTCCCAGGTAGATAGTAGTGTCGGTGGTAAAACGGCGGTCAACCATCCCAAGGGAAAAAACATGATCGGCGCATTTTATCAGCCTCGCTTGGTGATTGCCGATTTGGATACCTTACAAACTCTTCCACAAAATGAGTTTCGTGCGGGACTCGCCGAGGTAATAAAATATGGTGTCATTTCAGATGCCAGCCTTTTCGACTACCTTGAAAAAAATGCAGAAAAAATTCTGCAGTTGGATCATGAATGTCTAGCCCATGTTATTAAAACTTCATGTGCGATCAAAGCCAAGGTGGTAGAGAAAGATGAGCGCGAAAGCCATTATCGAATGATTTTAAATTTTGGTCACACACTGGGACATGCTATCGAAGCATTAACAGGTTATTCGCAGTTCATCCACGGAGAAGCTGTAGCAATTGGAATGGTATACGCAGCTAAACTATCGCAGCAACTTGGAAAATGCCAGGAAGAGGTTCCCACTCGGTTACGCGAATTGGTAAAAAAGTGCGGTTTGCCCAGCCAGTGGCCCGACTTGGATTCGAGGGAGGTTATTGAATCTCTCTACCATGATAAAAAAACCATGAACCATAAAATAAAGTTTATCCTGGTTAAAGAAATGGGAACCGTCGAAATTGTCGAAGATATGCCGGAAGCGGATATTTTAGAAATGTTGCAATCACAAGTTTAATCACACGTATTCACCTATGAATCGAGTGCTTCACAAAATCATCCTCCTTCTTTTTGGGGCGATTCTTTTACACCTGTGTAGCGGCGAATCTAAAGCCGCAGTTTATAAATGGAAAGACGAATTCGGGAAAATCCATTTCACAGACAATCCCAACCGTGTACCTGAAGAGTTTAGAGAAAAATATTTTAAGAAGAAACTCCCTCCTGCTATACCAAAATCAAAAAGTCCGATAAAAACCGAAGAGAAGTCCGATCAAGAAAAAGAGGTTCCTGAAATCGAAGAACCCAAAAAAGATGAAGGGCTGACAGCATCTGAAAAATCAGCGGCAGAAGCCGTGATTGCTTTTTTTGAGGAAGATATTCCACGCTACGATGAAATTTATAAGATCCCCCCTGGGTATAGACTTAATGGTATTCGAAAATGGAAAACACTTAAGAGTGCGGCAGTAGCTACGATTCCTCAGAAGCAGGCATTGGTTGAACAGATTTCTATTTTTGAACGACCTCTATTTAAAGAAATAACCCTATTTTTAAAAAAGGCTATTAAAGCTGACGAAGAAGTTGCAACTTATGGAGCTTTAATCAGCAAAAATACTCGTCCACGGGTCAACAAACTTTCTAGCCGTCTCAATGGGCAGGCAGCCAGCGAAAAAAAATTTATAGAGCAACTTAAAGAAGCTTTGGCAGACCCCGATGACCCGGAAAAAAACTAATTGCCTGCAAAAGAAAGAAGCTCTGCTCTTGATCGTTTCCCTTTCAAATTAGTTATTTACATTCTTTAGTTAAGACATCGCGTTTTCCTAAAAACATGTGCGGAAAACATAAAAGATGTATAAAATAAGATAAAGCCAATTCACCAGATATAAATATCCCCCCCCCTTGTTTGTGGGGGGAGAATATTTTTTAACGCTCGTAAATCATTGAAAATAAATAATCATTTTTCTCGCCTGCAGTTTTGAGAAAGTTTTGGCCTCTATTTTGCTATCACCTGTTATTGAGGATAAACAAAGGAAACTGAAATGTTACACATAAGAAGGTTAAAAGGATTAAAACGTTTCCTTGAGTCAAAAAAAGGTTTCACCTTAATCGAGTTAATTGTCACCATGGCGATCATAGGAATAGTTTCAGCGATAGCAATTCCAAATTTTTCAAAATGGAAGGAAAAGCACGAGATCGATGGTCAAGCCCAAAAAGTATATTTTGACTTAATGTTGGCTCGCACCGCTGCTGTAAAAAGTAACAATGATGTGCGGGTTACTTTCAACTTGGTTGCCAATACTTATACGATTCATGAAGATAACGATGGCGATGGGACTGTAGACGCTGGAGAAAATTTAAAAAATGCTTTGCTCGAAAATGATGTGCAGTTTGCATACAACGTGGGTATTACAGATACGGACGGTAATGCTGTTACCTCTGCTGTTTCGTTCGGTGGAGCCCAGGAAGTTGTCTTCGATTCCCGGGGGCAGGCTACCGCTACGGGAAAAATATTATTATTACACGTGAATGATATTGGAGTTACCAATGACCGTGCTCGTTTGATTTCTGTTTTACAGGCTACGGGCGGTGTTGATTATTGGGCTTATAGCGCAGCCGATACTCCTCCATGGAAATGAAAACTTTGACCAATACAACTAATTTATTGCAAGCAGGCCGAAATCAGAAAGGCTTCACCTTGGTAGAAGTGATGGTGAGCGTGGTGGTTCTGGCGGTTGGTCTCTTCGGTCTCATCAAAACTGCTGACTCGGTTATCTTCTATCAAAATAATTCCAGGCTGGTCACCGAAGCCACGATGAAGACGACGAATAAAATTGAACAAATAAAAGGTTTTTCTGCCAACGATCCAACAGGTGGAGCATTTGGGTTTGATTACTTGGTCACAACTTATTTAACGGATGAGGGATTAACCCAAGATGATGACTGGACCTATTCTAAAACAGAACAAGATGGGGATTTCAATGTGACTTGGCAATTACAGGTTTTTCCTTCAGGGGGAGACGAAACGTTTAATGATCCTTTATCTATCCATATGCTGGAAGTTTTGGTGACAACAAGTTGGACCGATAGCCGCGGCACAAACAAAGAATTGGAAATGGCTTCGGTACTTCACAGGAGGCAATTCATAGAATGAAAAAATTACTCAATAGAAATCATATAAGTTATGCCAATCAGGAACAAGGAAGCACCATGCTGGTTTATTTATTTGTTCTGGCTGCAATGGCAGCGGTCTCCTTTGCTGCCTTGCAAACGATAACTTTAAATTTAGAAACTTCCGAAGCGCATAAAAAAGGCAAAAATGCTTTTTATTCTGCAGAGGTGGGGCTTGATTTGGCAGTGAACGATATCATTAACGAATTTGAAGATCTAACCCCTTACACCGAATCTGTAGATCAAGCAGGTGCCGATGGTGACGGTTATATCAATGTTGCCAATTACCGCAATTATGCGGTCAAATATAAAATAGAAAATCCGCTGGAACCTTTCCTTTATCAGACAGTGGTAGGTAATACCATTATTTATCATTATGCCCACAGTTACGACATAAACGCTGAATCGGAATCACTCATAGATTCTTCCACTGAATCAGTGAACGAGACGGTCCGAATATTGGAAACACCACTGGTGCAGTATTTCGTGTTTTACGGTCAAAGCGGCAACTCCGCCGACTTGGAATTATTCCCAGGCCCAGATATGAACAGTTGGGGCCGCATTCATTCCAATGCCGACATTTATATTGGGTCTTCCGGAACCAACAAACATATCAATTTGCGAAACTATGATGATGATAACAATATGTCACCGCATTCCATGACTGCTGTTGGGAATATTTATACCTACGCGAAAAATAGCGGTACGAATTACGAAGATACTGTTGTTGTGAAAACCTCCAGTACGGGTCTCACATTCGATAATGATGAAACCGAAACGTTGGGTGTAAATATTACTTCCGACAATGAAGCTTCAGAAGAGGCTCGGTTTAACAATTTTGTGTTGATCAATGAGGAACCTTACACCACACCTTCTAAAGATTTGTTCAAGCGCGGAGCGTTTTATGAACAACGGGCCGGTGCACCTGGAAAAGCCACTATTGATGGCATGACTATCATCGGCACAGGTGGGCTGGGAGCAAACAATATAGAAGTCTATGTTTCGCGACCTGTTTATACAGATGTCACCGCTCTGGTTTTGGCAGGCCAGTCTTCTGCTGGCAACCCCATAGCAGGATTGCCGATGCCGGTCATCCGGGAAACAAACAACGCGTTTCAGGATTGTCGTGAAGGTGGGCGGAATGTAGATACTACCGATATAGATCTTTATTCTCTGGGTCTTTGGTATGAAGCCTATCTTGCGGATCAGGGCCTAGCTTTGGCAGGCGATGGTATATTGATCTATACCTCGCGTTCTCCGAATGCGAACTTTACTAACCAGAATGGCGATCTGCAGGCTATTCGGTTATTGCCCATCGCTGCTACATCCAGTCCGCAATTGTCAGACGAAACTACTTTGGCTACAGATAATCCAATTTATATCCATGGTGATTTCAATACCATCAACACAAAAGGTGTTGCCTTGGTCGGCGATGCCATGAATGTTCTTTCGAACGCTTTCAACACGAAAACTTGTAACATTACCCAGAATCAGCTTTTCAATAACTATCGTGGATCAGAGACCACAATCTTTGCTGCTCTTTTTGCCGGACATCTTCCAACAAGCGAAAACGGTTCCAATTATAGTGGCGGTGTGCATTCCTATCCGCGGCTTCATGAATGGTGGACAGGGGCTGCCTTGAATTTCCGTGGGTCATTTGTCAACCTTTGGAATAGTGAACAAGCTGATGGGCTCTGGTGTTTAGGGGGTAATTGTTATTCAGGGCCAACTCGAAACTGGGGTTGGGATGTAAGATTTCAAGAGCCAAATTTCTGGCCGCCTTTTATCCCATCCATATTCAGTGTCGAGCGAGTGGGCTTTCTGGAATAGTTATAAAACGAGGAATATATAATGACGCCGTTACCAAAAAATACTTATTGGAAAATGAATGAAAGTGGGTTCACCATGACAGAACTATTGGTGGGCACCGCAATTTCTTTAATCTTGCTCGGTCTTGTAGCGGGAATAATTCAGTCTCAAACAAAAACCTTCCAGCGGCAGAGCCAGTTGGGGCAGATGCAGGCCAATGGCAGGGCAGCAGTAGATTTTGTCACTCGTAGTGTGCAGAACGCAGGCTACAACATCGAACGAGGTCAAAGATTTCTAGCGGCATCTGATCATTATTTGACCATGGTGTTTGACGATGATAACGACGGTACAATCCAAAATGATGAAATTATGACTTATGCAGTTTCTACCCCGCAAGGTGCTAACAATGAAACATTCGTAATCTCGCCATATTTTGATCAAGATGATGACGGCACAGTAGACAGTTCAGAAACACGTGATTACAATATTTCCCTGTCATTGACGGGGCCTCCTTTTAACTTTTATCGAATTACTCCTAATCAGGGAGACAACGGTGTTGTGCAAAACACGGTCGCTCGAAATATTGATAATATAATTATCCGTTATTGGGATCAAGATGGAAACCGCCTGCCTCTCGGGGTTACCCTGGATGCTGACGGTCTACCAGTTCCCCCCTATGTCATTCCAGATGATGAATTAAACGATATCCGAGGAGTGGACTTCGAAATCGTTACCCGGTCAAGGGATGAGGACCCTAGTGGAAACTATGTGAACAGCGGAACTTATTTTGCCGGCAGTGTTGCTACTCAAAACAGTTCCAACACATACAGCGATAGTTACCATCGTGAAACATATGTGTCGAACACTTCACCAAGAAACCTGATTACCGCTCCCTGGGGGAAAATTACATTGACGGCCAGCCCTGCCACCGTAAGCTGCCCAGACAGTTCAACCACCATTACCGCAAGTGTGGTAGACGGGGAAGGAACAGGTGTGGGCGCTGGAATTTTAGTAAATTTTAATACTACTGAAGGCACGCTTAGTCCGGCATCCAATTCAACAATCGGAGCAGGAAATGCAACAACTACCTTGATTTATGATTGGGAATCTCCAAGTGTTACAGCAACTCTTTCTGCCAGTGCTCTCGTTGATGTGGCTGGGGAAGATTATCCGGTGTTCAATGCCATTCCGGTTGCTTTCAATTCGGGGGATGGTATTTTTACCGACGATTTTGATGATGGCAACAGCGATGGCTGGACGGAAGAAGGCGCTGCAAACTGGAATGTCGCATCGGGACAATATAAAACGGCATCCAACGGCGATGGTATTTCTTCAAATGGCTGCGCAGCGTGGCAGGACTATGAAGCCCAAGTAGATATCAAACGCAATGGCTCGCTGGGCACCAGTGAGCATGTCGGGGTTGTACTGAGATATCAAAATTCAGCACAGTACTATTTGGCAAGAATATTTTGTACCCTCTGCACAGGAAATCCTAATAATCACCAATATGTTTTGGAACTTGTAAATGTCAATACTGGCGTGACCGTCTTGACCAGTTCATCGATCACCTTTGATAATAATGAGTATTATACCCTGAAGGCGAGTGTGGAAGACGATACCCTCAACGCAAAGTTTTGGAGAAAAACAGACTCAGAACCAGGAGCATGGGAAATTACCGCAACGGATTCATCCTATACCCAGGGAAAAATAGGAATGACCACAACCACTAACACCACTACTTTCGACAATGTTGCGGTAAATCCCTTGTAATATTCGTTGTTCTTGTTCAGAGCGAGTCGTTTCATTTCCAGATTTTTTTAGGGTAAGATACAACCGATGAAAACGTTCTGGATAACAATTGTCATTTACGGTTTTTTATGGGGTAGTCTGCCTGCATATGCGAAGATTTATAAATGGATCGATGAAAACGGAAAAGTCCATTTTACCGATGATCCCAGCTTGGTACCCCAAACTGAAGGTGCGAAAGTAAAGACATTCCGCGAAATTCCTCCTGTTACAAAACCAGCTCTTAAAAATGACTCTCCCCCCGAGTCTAAACTTGGTGAAGCGACTCGTCCTGAAATCAGAACGTCACAAAAACCAAAATCCTCAAAGAAAAAAAAGGTAACTTCTGAAATCCTCGCTGAGAAAAAAAAATCTTACCAAGAACTTCTAGAAAAATCCCGTGAGTCGCGGGAACGACAACTCAAAAAAATAGCCGAGTTGCAAGAAATGGATGAAAAACCAAAAGCCTGGACCACAAAAGAATCCTTGGATGAAATTATTGTTGGGCTGAAAAAAAGTGTGAAAAAATCAGAAAAGGAAATCCGAAAATACGAAAGAGAAATAAAATCCTTTTCCTTGACAGATTGATAGGAACTACTCGCCCCCCCTCCCCCCCGATTGTGGGATTGTTAAAACTTACTCTTGCTTCATAATTGGTTGTAGAGGTTTTTAAAGAAAATATTCTGGTTTGCATATGAGTCGTTTACAACATAATTCTGGCTTAACACTCATTGAAGTGATTCTTGCTATTGCTCTTGCCAGCATAGGACTTCTTGCGTATGGCATTTTATCTGGTGCCGTAATAGAAAGAAATGCTGTTAGCAAGAAGAGCAGTGTTGCCGTGACTCTTGCTCAGGATAAGATCGAGGAAATTAAAGAACTGAGCACACGAATTATTCTGTCAGACGCGGACACTCTGGATTCTCCTGTCTACGATTCTTCTACTCAGTCCTGGACTGCCACGGCAGGTGGGGAAGCCATTGATGCTCAGGGAGTGGCAGGTGGATCAGATGCTCTGTATACGCGAAATTGGACCATTAGCCCGATCAGTGGTGCCGATTTCTTCACAGATGTTTTGGTAACGGTTACCTGGGATAACGCCGCGCGTTCTGTTTCTTTAAACACCTATATAACTCAGTAATTTTATGCGATTTAGAAATAATTTTAAAAACTCAAAGGGTGCATCCTTAATTGAACTTCTCATTGGAGCAACGCTGGGGGTCCTTGTTCTCGGGGCGGTAATCAGCATTTATGTTAAGGAAGATGAGGTCATCAGCCGAGAAAGTGAAGAAACGGATATACGTGCCAAGGGAAGACACCTCATCAAATTTTTAGCCGAAGAAATACGCATGGCAGGGTTTGGTCTTCCGCCGGGTATGGGAGTGATAGATATTTCAGCGTCCGATTCAGTAACCTTCCGCTCCAATTTGTTTGATGTGCGCACAACAACTCCTCCAGGCAGTGAGGGGACTACTGCCATCGCATCTGGGGCGAACTCTATCACCGTGGTGAATGGAAGCGAATTCGCAGACGGAGATAATATTGTGATTTATGATCCCAGCTTTCGCGCTTCAGAGTTGAATACCGTGAACGGAAGCCCCACCTCGACCAATATTCCTCTTGGCACGGCAGCGGGCTCTGATTTTACCTACTCAAAAAATTCCAAACTGGTCACTATCAACAAATACAATACGGTGATTCTTTATCAGGATGGGACGGCAATAAAAAAAAGTATTGATGGAACGGTTTCGACTTTAATAACTGATCCATCCATTTCATCTTTACAATTCACTTTTGATTCTGGAGCGGCTGCAGATGTTGCAAAAATAGGAATCTCCCTGGAAATGGTGGACCCCAATGATACTACCCAAGGTGTCATCGAGTTTGAATCGGATATTGCTTTGAGAAATTCGAGTTGAGGCCCTAAGTATGTTTAAGAGAAATATGACAACGACAAAATGGTTGAAAAAAGAAGATGGAGTGGCTTTGCCGGTAACCCTGCTTATTCTTGTTGTAATGGGAGCTTTAGCTGTTGTCGCAACACAATGGTCGGCGCAAGATGTGAAGCGTACTGAAAGATACTACAAAAATCGCGAAGCATTTTACATCGCCGAAGCGGGAGTCCAGCAAGCTATCGATTTAATGAATTACGACTCTACCGGTAACAGTCCGGGAGCAGAAATTGCCGCTGGAGGATTCGATGATGTCCTGGACAATTTTATTTCCAACAACTCCGCAAAGTTAACCAATATCAGTTTTGCAAGCGGCACCTATAACGTAACAGTAGCCGACAACAATGACAACGATGGAGATACTACGGATGATGATGATAATACCCTCATCATAACTTCGTTAGGAAACAAAGGTGATTATTCAGTCATGCTTGAGGCGATCGTTACACGGAGACTTTTTAAGGCAAATAATGCGATTACAACAGAAGGCGATCTTGGTGGTAACGGTTCCTTCACCGTAAGTGGAACAAATGGTAGCATTCATTCTAATAGCGAAGTTACCATTAGTGGGGGTAGTGCAACCATCACTCAGGGGGCGACGGCAACGGGTAGTTGTACAGGCACCGGCTGTGTTTCGGGTGGAGTGGCTCCAGAAGATATTCCTATTGTAGAGCCTTCCGATTACAGATCGTATGCGGACTTTATTTTAAAAAGTGATGGCACTATTCAAGAAGTTATTTCCGGCGATATATATGCTTTTACCAACCCTGGGGGTGGAAACTGGTCCACTTCTACAACGGGCGATGGTAACGCTTTGTTTGCCGGGCTAAAATTACAATCAGGGATATGGAAGGCGAGTAGCAGTACAATTGCCAACGGCATGTTTTATGTGGAGGGAGATTTTTCAACAACCGGGTCTCCAGCAGGATGGCAAACCACCATTATCGCAGAGGGTTATATTAATTTTGGCGGCAACGCTGATGTTGCAAATTATAAAGACCCAAGTGATACGGTTGATATTCAAAATCTTTTTTTGGTTGCTGGGACAGACATTGAATTCTCAGGGAACCCATCAAACACCATTCAGGGAATGATGGCAGCGAAAGAGCAAGTATCCATTTCTGGTACAGTGTCACTGGAGGGGTTTTTAATTGCGGCCGATATCGACACCTCAGAAAGTCTGGTAACTGGCAATACCATAAGTGGCAGTCTAACTGTTACCTACAATGGAGATATTGTTGCGCCTTTCTTGAGCAATAAAGTAAAAGTCATCGCTTGGCAGGAAACCTAGTTTTCTTCTCATCTTACCCGCCTAGATTATTTCCTTTCTGTGGTACAATTTCTAAAGTTTTTGCGTCTGAACATATAGCTTCTTTGTAAACGTATTCTTTCCTCAAGAGGTCCTTCTCATTTTAAAGTTTTCGATTCTTTCCAGTGGCAGTGGCGGTAACTCGGTTTACATTGAAGCAGGCGAAAAGCGTATCCTTATCGATGCGGGTTTGAGCGGAAAAAAACTTTCTGCTCGGATGGAGCATATTGATCGCAGTTTTACTGGCATGGATGCGGTGTTCGCAACACATGAACACTCGGATCATATCCGCGGTATCGGACCGCTTATAAGAAAACACGATATTCCTTTTTATACGACGGAAGGAACCTGGCGGCGCGCAAGTTCCTCAATAGGAAAGGTCAGTTCCTTAAATACCATTCGTGAAAATGAGCCAGTGCATTTTGATGAGCTTTCTGTTGAACCTTATTCGACTCCTCACGATGCAGAAGAGTCTGTTGCTTTTGTTATTCGTTATCAAGGCAAGAGTCTCGGCATCGCCACAGATTTGGGGCGGGTCACGCCTGAAGTCAAAAATAAATTAAAAAATCTCGATGCGCTATTGGTCGAAGCCAACCACGATATTTCGATGTTGGAGGCCGGTCCTTATCCTTGGGCCACACAACAGCGGATAAAAAGTGGCATCGGCCATCTTTCTAATGAAGCTTGTGGAGAAATATTGGCATCGGTAAAACATCCCGGTTTGAAACTGGTGGTATTGATGCATATGAGTGAAACCAACAACCATCCTGAAATTGCAAAAATCACTGCCTTACAGGCTCTCGGAGAATCGTCTCCGAAAATGATTTTGGCACAACAGAACCATCCGACCGAACTTCTTTCTGTATAACCTCTAACAATTATTTAATCCGCATGGAATCTGATTCCGACAAAGTCATGGGTTGCTTTCTGGGAATGGCTGTAGGTGATGCCATGGGCCGTGCCGTGAATGGATTAAAACCTGAAGCGATAGGCCAAATATTTGGAGCCGTCGATGACTATAAAGATGTAAAAAAAGTAGTAGGAAAAGGTATCAAACGTTATCGCATGAAGGGATTATATGGTGCTCCTATACAATGCGCTCTTGCTGTTTGCGATGGCGTTCTGGCAAATAAAAAAAAGTTTCTTGAAGAAACTTTACGAAATATTCTGAGCCTTTCCAAAGGAGGACCCGAAAACCATTTCGGAGTATTCCGAAGTTCCGAGAGCTGTTTGTGGAAGGCCGTTGACCTGTTAGATGATCAACCCAATACAGAACCAACCCCTCAAAGTTCCGCGACAGGGCTATTCACTTCCCTATCTGTTTCTCTCGCCCTATTTCATAAAAGATGGTCTAAAACTCTGGCGACTCAATGTTTAGATTTGGCTCTGGTTTTTAGTAGTCACCCACAAGAAGTTGTTGGCACGGTTCTGAATGGATTTCTTGTGACACGATTTTTAAATTTACAAGAAGGTGAAATTATTTCGCACGGGAAAGAAATTTTACAGGAAGCGGTAGAAATTTGCGCTCAAGCCGAAGAGGAATATCAAGATAGGATAAATGTATTCGAAGATGAGTCTATAGTTAAGTCAAAAAATGCTTTCAGCCAAACTCTGGAAGGATTGATTCCCCAGTTGGAAAAATCAGAAAAAGAAGCATTGCAATGGATCGTTGACAATGCCTCTGTCTATACAAAACGAGAGATACGACATGCCTCCCAGGGGTTTGTCCTAACGTTAATACCGTTAGCTTTGCATTGGATGTTAAACCATGAAAACAAATTTTTGCTCGCATCTATTTTTACACAGGGAAGGGAAACCGAAAAATTGGGTGCATTGGCAGGTGCGTGGTGCGGAGCCGTTCATGGAGCGCAAGTTATTCCTGAAATTTTAAAAACAGGTCTGGTCAATAGTCGTGAAATTCGTTTAAGAGGTGAAGCTTTATTCCAACGGCGTATGAAAAAAGACATGAAGCCTCTGGCTGATATGGAAACGGCTTTGACTACCAAGGAATCAGAAGAAGCAAAACGTTATCAACCCAAAGAAGCAAAGAAAACCTTAAAACCGGTCGCTATAGATTTTTGGGAGGATGAAGATGATGTCGTTCCTTCAAAAGAAGATAGAGCTGAATGGAGAAAGTTTCAAAAAGATAAAACCAGATCTAAACGTGATCGCCGCAAAAATATTCCTGATGATAATTTTTGATTTATTCCTGTCAGATTCCTTGCACTAGCTTCCCAAAACCTTGAGTTTTTCGCGGATTAGAAGATTTTGCTCAATCTCCATAGAAGTCCGTTAACTGATTGAAAATAAATGTTTAAATTTTTTGTATCGCGAGGTATACTGTCTAAATTCCAATCATAGCCTGAGTTTTTACGGCTGGTTATCCGCGGTTTGTTATTGAAAGGAGATACCGGTGAAAATCGCTAAACATTTCTTTGCAGTGTGGCTTGTTTTAATTATTGTCCCCCTCTCTTTGAGTTTTGCAGCTCCTGAGTCCGTTAAAAATGCGGCTAAAGTAAAACCAAAAGCGGTTGCTAAGGTAATAAAAAAACAGGCTAAAGTTAATAAAAAGAAAATAGAAGGTTTTGTGGTTGGAAAAAATCTTAAGGTCGGTATGGTTCTGAACCAAGCCATTACCCTATTAGGGGTTCCCAAAAAAGTCAAAGTCAAACGGGGGACCGAACCGAATCTCGACAGCATCTCCATGGAATATGCCATGCATGGAGTGGTGATTCATGCCTTAAGTGGACAACAAAAAGTTGAGGCGATTGAATTGTTGCCCACTTTCAAAGGACAATTCGCAAATGGAATCAAAATGGGAGACAAGGTTCCAACTTTAATTGAAAAGTATGGTGTGCCTCAAACGATGAGCGATAGCATTGCCCGTTATCCGGATAAAGGACTGTACTTCTCCCTGAAAAAAAATGTGCTGGTTTCTACCTGGATTTTCGTGAAGAACAGTAAAATTCTCAGCCACCAACTATTCAAATCCCACTAGCGTGGGAGGTGACTCTGCATTAAGTTTTTAAGCATTCAGAATTTTCTGGGCGCATTAAGGAGTAAACACCCTTCTAGCCAATAGAGTTTTGTTAAGGCGATTTCACACCTTTGCCCCCCCCCGAAAAGAGACTAAGCCTCGAGATAATGCCAGCGAACCTATGGCAAAAATCTGAATAATCTCTTTTAGCCTTACGGGAATAGACTTGTTGTCTCCCCTTGCTAAGGAGCCATACTAGTGAGCGAAAATGGCTTCTTTTATTAAATCAAAATTTGATCCGTTGTTTGACGGCTGGCAAGCGTGATCCAGCAACAAAGAACCTAACAGGTCATGATCTGTCTGATTTTCTTCCAGGATATTTTTGGCGTTTTCAGCCTGTCCGTGTTCCAAGTATAGAACGGCAAGTAGCAGGACATATTTGTAACTTTCTTGTGGTTGGTTTGGGTCGATGGCTTTTTGATATATCTGAATCAGTTCTTGCGGGTCGCCTTTTTCCAGACAAACTACTTTTTGCACTCGGATCAGGCAGAGAATATTATGAGTCTGCTCAAATCCTGCAATCCATTTTTTAAGCGCTGTTTTAGATTTTCCGGTTTCCAGATAGGCATCACCGAGAAAGAGGTGCGCATCAGAATTTTCGTTCCATGCTTTCAAAGCTTGTTTGAAATCGGATATAGCCAAATCACGCCGGTCTTGTTCCCATTCCTGTTTACCTCGAGCATAAAGGAAACGGCTTTTATTTTTTAATTCTTCATTCCATTTTTCTTTGTTGTTTCTGATAAGAGGAAGAATTTTATCTTGAGCGATTAAGATGTTCTTCCAGTCTTGTTTTTTAAGATACGCATCGCGAAGGCGAAACAAAGGCTGGACGGATTTTGCGTTTTCACGATGTATTTTTTGAAGTAGGTTTATTTCGTCATCGGTGTGGTCTGTTTCAGCATATGTTGTTGCCAAATCAAACAGCACAGAAACATTTTGCGGATCTTCTGCCAGGGCTTTTTTCTGCAAATTGATAGCCTCGGAACCTTTCCCCTCAGCGCAAAGAACTCTTCCTTTAAGACTCAAGGCTTCAATATGGTCTGGAGCAACATCTAGAACTTTATCTAGAATCGTCGAGGCTTTATCGAGTCTTCCGCATAAAAAGAAATTCTCAGCTTTTTTAAACAAACCTTCGATTCGATTGTGTTTTTTCTCCACTCTCCTTTTTTGCAAATCTATTTTCCAGCGAGAGAAGGTGTTTCTTAAGTTGAAAGTCCAGAATATTGCAACGCTGATCAGCACGCCTGTAAAAACGGCTGCGAGCAAAAGAATAACTGTAGGCAGTTTGAAAGTCTGGCTTTGAGTTAAATGGAAAGTGGATTCATGAGGGTTTAAAAACGCAACATAAATAGAAAAGCAAACAAATAGGACAGAGACAACAATATGTTTTAATGACAAGGCTATGACTCCCTGGTATTTTGGATTTCCTGATCATCAAGAGCGGCAGCATCATTTTTTTCAATTTCACTCAGGCATTGGATGCAAAATTCTGCGTACGGCATGATCTCTAATCGGGCTTCAGGAATTTCTACTTCGCATTGCTCGCAGATTCCATATTCACCTTGTTTGATTTTTTCTAATGCCGTTTCTACTTGTTTTAACTTATTCCATTCCTGTTCTTCCAAGTCTCCTTGCAGCTTGCGGTCGTAAGAACGTGCGGCATCATCACTAATATCAGCTATATGTTCTGCTTCGCTTTCCAGACTGTTCTTTTCAACATCGCCGACAATTTCCGTACGAATATTTTGTAAAAGCACTTCCAACTGTTTTAGTTTGTTTTTTTTCATTTTTCCATCAGTGATGACAGGGATTGTTATTCGCCAACTGCCTTGATAACTGGAACATCCCCCCATAGACGTTCCAGGTCGTAATGAAGACGGGCTTCTTTATGAAAAATATGAGCTATTAAATCTCCAAGGTCTACCACAATCCAATATCCACCTGAGTAACCTTCGACTCCCAAGGATTTAATTTTAGCTTGATGGCATTTTTCAAGGATGGCATCGACGATAGATTGCGCTTGAACCTTTGAATTAGCACTACAGATCATAAATGAATCGGTAAGATCCGATCTATTCCGAAGGTCCAGAATGAGGATATCAAAAGCTTTTTTTTCAGATGCCGCATCTACAGCTAATTGCTGCACAGCATTAAATTTTTCTCTCATTCAAGCCACTATTGGAGGGGAGTCATCCCGATAAAGTCGATATTGCATAATATAATGATCAACGGAAGGGGGCAACAAGTTTTTAACTTCTTCCTCCCTGTAAATTCTCTGACGAATATTTTTGGATGAAATATCAAGAGGGGATATTTGAAAAAAGGTAACCCCAGTTCCCTTCTCGAGGTTTTTAAAAACTTTCACATCCGTTGCTGATGCACTTAGGATAAGTTTATTCTTAACCGAATCTGAAACCTGTAATTCAGCACCAGGTCGAGTGCCTACCAAAATATTGCAGTAATCCAGAAGCTGCGAGCATTGCTTCCATGTATCAATAGCCTGAAATGCGTCCGCCCCTAGTATGAGGAATATATTCCAATCAGGGTGATTCGATTGCAACTCTTTCAAGGTTTCAATGGTGTATGAAACTTCATTCTTATTTATTTCAATTTTATCCATCGAAAAACGAGGCAGGCCTTCGAGTGCTCGTGTGAGCATCGCCAGACGATGCTCACAAGACACCGGCTCAAGAGCCAATTTATGTGGAGAACGGTATGCAGGTACGAAAACCACCTTGTCCAGATTGAAAAATCTTTGCGCTTGCTCGGCAAGATGCAAATGTCCATTGTGTACCGGGTCAAAGGTGCCCCCTAGCAAGCCTATTTTTTTCATAGAATCAGTCATAGCCTGAATCGTTCCATAAGATCAGTATGATCGCAAGTAGCATTAATTTTTAGTCCCAATAAAAATGGGGCAAGACCTGATTTTTACAAAAATTGTCAATTTTGAGTGACAAATTTTGTCGATTTTTACGGTATTTCAGTTAAATCTCGTAATGAAAATTATCCCAGATTCCATAACATATTATTTTCATTTGAGTTATAATGATTTATCTATATTTTCAGAAAAAGGCATGAGGTTTGCTCTATAAAGAACCAAAAGCATAAAAATATTGCAGCATCTAAATTGTTAATTAATTACGGGAGAAAAAAATGCTATCAAGATTTAGAAAAGTAGAAGGTGAAAAGGGTTTTACCTTGATTGAGTTGTTGATCGTTATCGCCATTATCGGTATTTTGGCGGCTATCGCGATTCCTCAGTTTAGCGCTTATAAAACACGGGCTTATGATTCAGACACCAAAGCCACCCTGCACAACTTGTATTTGACGTGTAAAGCTTATTGGGCAGACGCCGGCGCTGCCAATGATTGTACTGTGGCACTTGTTTCGACTACGACTTATGGGTTTACCCAAGGTGCTGATATCAATAACATAACCATTACTGCTGGCGATGAACCAAACTTTGCTGCCTCGGCTACCAATAGTAATTCACCTGGCGTGACTTATAACGTTGACTCTTCAGGGGCGATTAGTTAGCAAATAGTAGTAAAACTCCATTATTCCCTGCTCTACATTTGTAGAGCAGGGGATTTTTTAAATCCTGGACTCAGGTACCTTTTTATTATGAATGTTTTTTGCATTCGTCCTGTTTTTTTTTATTTTTAATTCCGGGTTGTTTTTACCTTTCTACTCTTGCTCCATCCATTGGTTATCAAGACACACCTGAATTCGTAGATACATCTTTCGCTCTGAGCATCAGTCATCCTTCAGGGTTTCCCGCTTACAACTTAATCTCCAAAGTGATAACTTTTTTACCCTTAGGTTCCATTGCCTTTCGGGTCAATCTCTTCTCTGCTTTATTTGCTTGCTTGACATTGGTTATCCTTTATTTATCCATAATCAGGATTCTTGAATTATGTTTTCCGAAAAGCACCCCTGAATCAAGAGAACTGCCTGCTTTTTTACCCTCGGCTCTACTGGCATTTACTTCTCCTTTTTGGTCCAACTCGCTGATTGCCGAAGTCTATACTCTTCACTCTTTTTTTACGAGCTTGATAATTTATTTCCTATTGTCATGGAAGGTGAAAGAGGATGTCAGGTATCTTTATCTTGCCGCCCTATGTTTTGGATTGAGTGCCGGGAATCATGGAACAGTGGCTTTTTATCTCCCAGCTATTTTGATTCTATTTTTCTTCTGGATAAAAAAAGAAAAAATAAAAAACCTGGGTCTAACTAGTTTGATATTTTTAGTGGGATTTTCTGTCTACCTTTATTTACCAATTCGGTCAATGGCGGAGCCGATTATCGATTGGGGAAATCCGGAAACGTTGCAAAATTTTTTTGATCAAGTGACAGATCGTCGCCACGCCGACTTGCATTTTTCGAAATTAGGTAAATACTCATCAGAGGGCGTCTCCCAAGAGATTCCATCGTTTGGGAGTGAAGTTCTATCGATAGCATCCAAGGCGGGTTATGTTTTTTGGCGATTGACGGAGGACTTGGCTCGGCAATTTACCTGGCTGATGGTGGTAGGTTTTTTAGGGGGCTCGGTATTATGTGCGAAAAAAAATCGACCTCTTTTCATATTCTTATTCCTTATCACGGCGGTGAATGCGGCATTTTTCGTTGGATGGCGAAAAGAGAGTTATTTTCCTTCCTACATTGTTGCCTGTTTATGGGCGGCACTCTTTTTTTATTGGATTTTTTACGAAAAACTGTCCTCCTCGATAAATAATATTGCCAACACAGAAAAAAACGCACAATTAAAGAGAACGTTGCGATTCAGTATCGGCGCAATATCGGGAGCCTGCATTTTTTGGCTTATGATTTCGAACTATTTGCAGGTAGACAGGTCTAATAATTATTTTGCCGAAACCTTATTGAAAAAAGAATTGCTGTCTGTAGACGATGAAAGCATTCTTGTAACAGAAATTTCCTGGTTCAGTATGGCCTATTATCTGGATGTGATGCGATTACGGGACGATGTGGCTTTGGTCAAAGCTGCCGATTTTATCGAAGCCGATCCCGCTTCCTATCTGACTCCAAAACGTTACCCCAAATTAGAACTTCCGGACCGAAAAAAATATCAGTTTGGCACCAGAGAAGCGGCTTTCAATTACATGATGCAGTTTTTCAGGGACAATACAAAATCCAGACCCGTGCTCATTGAGCAGAACTGGTTGTTGTTTGAGGAGTTTCCACTTGCTGAAGAACTAATTCCGCACAAAAACCTGTTGCTAAAATTCCCTTTAGACAATAATAAATCGCTTATAAATGCACAAGATGGATTTAATGAATTCAAAGATTGGATGGAAGAAGAATTTAGAAAGCCCGGTTTCCAACGAGAATCAAAATGGATTCAAAAAGTAGCATATTTTCTAATTTCTTTTGCAAATCAATTCCATGCAAGCAAAAATTATGATGAAGAACGAGAGGTTTTAAAAGTGCTTTACGATTTTCTCGGTCATAAGGGTGCCGATTGGCATTTAAAAATGGTGGACAATCTGATTCTTGATGATAAGAAAAAAGAAGCAAGACGACTATGGAAAAAAATGAGAAAATCTTTTCCAGATAAGTTTCAAACACCTTTAGCAGAAGGACTGTTGCTCAAAAGCGAAAAGAACTATCAGGCGGCGATCAATTCTTTTAACCGCGCTTCGAATATTGAGCCAGATGCTTTCCGTCCATACATAGAGAAAACCTATGCCTGGATCGTTTCCGGTAACAGGAAAGAAACAATTTTATCTTTTAATGTTGCAAACAAAAAAATGAAAACGTTAAAAGATTTCAAGAGGATTAAAAGGGTAAAACAATTTTTGGAGACAACCCAATAAATGTTTAAAAATAAAGTGATCTCCATTGTCGTTCCTGCCCACAACGAGCAGAAACTGATTCAAAAAGTTTTGCAGTCCATACCCCACTGGGTAGATCATATATATGTGATCGATGATTGCAGTCTGGATGCGACATCTGAAAAAGTGCGAGAAAGAATGGCAAGCGATACACGCATCCAATTAATTCATCATGAAGAAAATCGTGGTGTGGGTGCAGCAATTTGTTCGGGATACAAAGCCAGCCTTGAAAATCAAGTCGATATTGCCGTGGTGATGGCAGGAGATGCGCAAATGGACCCAGATGACCTCGAAGGTCTCATCCTACCTGT
>JAJDBA010000059.1 GCA_029261675.1 Nitrospinaceae bacterium | reverse complement strand
CCTGCATCTGGAACTGTGAAAATTGAAGGGAACACCGTTTTACTGGAGAACGTAAATATAACGGAAGCTCCTGATGGCAGAGTTATTTTAACCAAAAACCTGGACCAAGCTTCAGGGGTTAGCCTGGGAAAGCTGCAAGGGTTTACAGGTAGCCACGGATATGCCATTCCAGATGGCACACAGATCAGCGACTTTAATTCACTGATCATCTGGTGCGACCAGTTTAAGGTTCCCATTGGGAAAGTCGAGTTTTAATTTGATCATTGATACAGAAAAGGCACCTGTTTTTTTACCTATTAGAAACAGGTTGCCTATTCTTATTTAATCAAAAAATAAAATTTTGTTATAGGAGTAAACATAAATGAAAAACACAAATATAGATTCCTTAATTGAAGTTAACAATATAGGAGATGAAGATTTTGAATCTTTGGTAATGCAATCCGACAAGTTGTCTGTGATCGATTTTTGGGCCGACTGGTGTCAGCCTTGCCACATGTTAGCCCCCACGATTCAGGCCCTAGCTGAAGATTATGCAGACCAAATTTTCGTAGGAAAAATGGATATCGAGGCTAACCCTATTACACCTCATAGATATGAAATTCGTAGCATTCCCACTTTACTACTTTTCAAAGACGGTAAATTGGTGGAACGGCTTACAGGAGTCAGGCCTAAAGAAGTAATTGAAAGCAGAATCAACGTACATTTATAAAGGAAAAATATTATGAAATATAAATCTAGCATCGTCTCTGTTCTTGCACTAACTTTAGTTATGGCTTTTGTGGTTATCACTAATGCAGAAAAACCATTTGCCCCTAATGTTGATTTAAATACAGGGGACATCCGTGTTCCTGGTGATTACACTCGGAACCTGGGCGCACGGTAATACAGAAGGTAAGCCTGGTTCGCATGAATACCATGTTGTCTATACTCAACCTGAGACAATAGATTATTATCAGAAGCATGGTCGCTACCCCGATGGAGCCGTTTTGGTTAAAGAACTTCTTCACGCTGAAACCATGCAGATGACCACCGGCCCGGCTGTTAGTCATGCTACAAAAATTAAAGGCTGGTTTGTATTAGTGCGGGACACCCAGGGCCGATTTAAAAATTCCAAGTTATGGGGCGATGGCTGGGGGTGGTCTCTTTTCAATGCTCCCGATTCTAAAAATACCGTTTCTACGGATTATCAGGAAAACTGTCTTGCTTGTCATCTTCCAGCTCGTGATTTAGCCGAGGATGATGTTCATGAAGAAGATAAATGGATTTATACGATCGGATATCCTGTTCTCAATAAAAATTGAAGTACAATGGTATAAAAAATTTGCAGGAGTATTAGATGCATTTTATAAAATGTTCAGAGATCTGGGGAGGCATTCACACTGCGGATGAGAATATTAAAACAAAAGGCCTCACCGCTAGCATGTATTGCAAGCCATTTGAAAGTAACGTAGGTGGGGATATCTATTACTTCAGTGTATGTGGAAAAGATATCCTTACCCGCATTGCTATTGGTGATGTTGCTGGACATGGCGAAAGCGTGAGCCGAGTAAGTGGCCAATTATACGAATCCCTTTCCAAAAATATGAACAAGCACGAAGGGAATAATATCTTAAGTAATTTAAATGAGTTCATTTTAAAGGAAACCAAAAAAGCTATCACCACGGCGGCTATATATACGATAGACAGTTCCGCCTCCACTCTTGCGTTTTCAACGGCAGGGCACCCGCCTTTTTATATGAAATTAAAAGGCGCGGAAGAATGGAGCGAAGTTGTGCTGCAACACCACACTCCAAAAGGCAATATACCCCTGGGTACTTTGGAGGGAACTCATTTTGACGAAGAAACAATCGACGTAAATTCAGGAGATCAGTTTTTATTCTTAACGGATGGATTGCTAGAAGCGTCAAATAAAAAAGGAAATATGTTTGGGAGAGCAGGATTGATGGAGGTTTTAAAACAAAACTCTAATAGCAATATGGATGATTTAAAACAGAAAGTTTTGAATGCACTTAGCGATCATGGTGGGCTTCTTACAGATGACCTGACATTCATGGTTGTAGAAATAAATTAAAGAAGCACTACAAAATTTATTTCTAAACGGTTACAGGATCTATTAGAGATTTAGAGTTCTCAATAAGAATCTTGGCGGCTTGTTTTGCTTGAGAAGCACATAGCGGGGAGTTGTTAACTTGAGCCATTGTGATTGCGCCTTCTATCAATAAAACGATTTGCCCCGACAATAGTTCCGCGTTATCTAATGCAGCTTTTTCAACCAAGCGGATTATATAATTTTGAGTTAACCTTTTTGCTTCCTGGCAAAAGCTTCGAATGGTTGTATCTTCTTCTGGGTACTCCCCCAAAGCGGTCACAAATAAACACCCATAAAAATCTTCTTCACGAAACCATTCTTCCAGAACATCGAAAACCACTAATAAACGATCTTTAGGATCTTCCGTTCTTCCCTCCACCTCTCGCATGAAATCATTTCGAAATCGTTCATCACGGTAGCGAAGAGCGGAAAGAATAAGCTCTTCCTTTGACTTAAAATGGTGATAAAGCGTTTTTTTTGTGATGCCTGCTTTTTCTGATATTGCGTCAACGGTAACCGCATGAAAACCGTTTTTCATAAACAGTTTTATAGCCGTCTGTAGCAACTTTTCTCTCTTTGAGGATGTTTTCAACTTAGCAATCCCTTTCACCTGGAATATATACTGATTAGTATACCATGCTAAAAATTAAGTTCAATCCAAACACATTTACTCAGTAGAATTACAATTTAAAACTGTATTAAACTACTATTTATAAATGGGTTAACAAAATTCATATGGTTTTGTAAGGAATCTCTCTCTTTACACACTAATTAGTATATCTAGTTTATAGATCATTACAAATATAAGGGGATTTTACAATGAAACCTGATTTAAAACGCGGATCACAAATTTTGGCAATGGTCGCTCTGGCTTTTTCTTTGTTCTCGACATCTGCTTTCGCAGATATGAGAAATGGCACTGAAAATTCTGCTCCTGTGATGGGGGGGTATGATCCTGTTTCCTATTTTGAAACAGATAAACCAATGCGCGGTAACGGTCACTATTCGGCAGTTTACAACGGCGGTACCTACCTTTTTGCCAGTAAAACTCATAAGAAAATGTTTGAAGCAAATCCAAAAAAGTATGCGCCTCAATTTGGCGGCTACTGTGCTTATGGTGTAGCAAAAGGGAAAAAGTTTTATTCGGACCCCACTATCTGGGCCGTTATCAATAGGAAGTTGTATTTAAACCTAGACAAAAATATTCAGAAGAAGTGGAACAATGGAATGAAAAGCCATATTGCTCAGGCTCAAACAAACTGGAAAGACATAGAGCACAAACACCCATCAGAGCTATAATCAAATAATTGACTGTGGATTGAGGAAACGAGGCCTTTAAATTGGCTTTAGTTCTACTCAGCCATTTTTTATAAATTAAAATTCTGGCTTGGGAGGCTCCATCCATGCGGATTTCAGGACATTATATTTTTTCGATTATCATTCTGGCATTTTATGGGGAAAGGGTTTGCCCCATTATTGAAAGCATCGGCCAATTCGATTGGACGATTCGTCTTACCGTTGTCTTCACGACTATATTTTGCATCCGCCCCCTTTTTGTAAAATGGATAATTTCAAAAGCCCATTGGCAAAAACAACCTCAACGCCAGTTTTTTTTGGAATGGTTCTTGTTTCTGGTGGGTGCATCAATGCTTGCCTGGTACAACAGCTATGAAAACTACGCTGATATTGTGAGCACTGGAAAAGTGTTTTTAGGATGCACTACCTTTGGGTTCTTCATCGCTTGTGATATGGCCCTCGAAAGGCAAAAGCTCATCACGGGAAATTTAGAACTAGTGGATCTCAGTAAATATGATGCCAAAGTAGCCTTTCCTATCACCGCCAAGCTAACCGCAATTGCTGTATTCTCATTGATATTTATGACCAGCATTATGTGTCTCGTCTTTCTTAAAGACCTTTACTGGTTCATCGACTTGGAACAGGAAAACTATGCAGAAGGTAGCGTTACTTTCATGCGCGAACTGTTTTTTGTGGGTGCTGTCATTCTGGCGGAAATGACCAATCTAATACTTTCTTTCTGTCGAAACTTAAAGCAACATTTTAATAACCAAAATACTTCAATGGAAGCGGTCTCAAAAGGTGATCTAAATCGCCATGTAATGATCAGCAGTCAGGATGAATTTGCGGTTATGGGGCGATATACAAACTTTATGATCGAAATGCTCAAAGAAAGAAATCGACAACTGGAAAAAACTCGGCAGGAAATTATTCAACGTTTGGGTCGTGCTGCAGAATACCGTGATAACGAGACGGGAATGCATGTTGTACGCATGTCCCATTTCAGTGAGGCGCTCGCAAAAAAAGCTAATCTCAGCAATGAACAATGTGATCTGATTCTACAAGCCAGCCCCATGCATGATGTCGGAAAAATTGGAATTCCCGACAATGTGCTCCTAAAACCAGGAAAACTGGAAGGTGAAGAGTGGACTAAAATGCAAACCCATGTTGAAGTGGGAGCGTCCATATTATCTGGAAGCGATTCGAAACTCATGCAACTCGCTGAAGAGATCGCTAGGACGCATCACGAAAAATATGATGGCACAGGTTATCCGAATGGACTCAAGGGGGAAGAAATATCTATCGAGGGAAGAATCGTTCCAATCTGTGATGTGTTCGATGCTTTAACATCTGTTCGTCCTTATAAAAAAGCCTGGACTGTTGAAGACGCTGTTGAGTTATTAAAAAAAGAAAAAGGGAAACACTTTGATCCCGACCTGGTAGATAAATTCGTATCTATCCTTCCGGAGATTCTGGAAATTAGAGAACGTTATTCGGAAAGCAAAACTGCGGCATAACAAACTGTGATTTTAGGGAGATCGTTCTGTTTCCTGCGGAGTTTTACTACCATCTTTAACTAACCAGATCCCAAATTCATAAGTGCCCCAGGCAACAAACAAAAGAAAAACAATTATCACAATCAATTCTAGTCCACTTGGTTTTGCGGGAGGAGGTCTCTCTTCATTATGGAAGTCAGGATCAGTTTCCATAGGTCAGGGGTTTTTCAGCCATTCCTTTGCAAGTTGATGAGCTTTGGTTATTTGATCGCTGTTCATTTGTCGCTCGACAAAAATGCGGTTTTTCTTTCCCGCTTCTTGCCCGGATGTTTCCGAAATTAATAGCCATTTATCAGCCTCGACAATATTTTTATCAACGCCTGTTCCCTTAAAGTACATCATCCCTAAAACTAATTGGGCGGCAGCTTGTCCTTTTTCTGCAAGAGGAGCTATCATTTTATAGGCTGTTTCATAGTCGCGCTGATTAATCGCTTTTACAGCATCTTCGAACTCATCAGCGCAAACAAATGCGGGGGAAACGATTACCAGAAGAAGGAATAACGTTATAGCTTTAAGATTCAAAAACATAGATTTATGATCCAAAAAAAATCCACCCAGGGGAGCTGAGTGGATTTATATGAGGCAATCACCTTTTAAAGGAAATCGAGATCGACCCTCCCCCCTGCCTCTAAATTAACCCACTTTTTTTTCTATTCCTTTGATAATAGCGTTTCCTTTAGGTGCATGGTTTCTAAGGTGTTCTCGTACCAGCATCACCGCATGATTATCGTCCATCGCCATTATGAAAATGCTAAAATCATCTTCTGATTTATCTTTTTCATTTATTAAAACGCCCTTTACTTTGAAACTGTATTCTTTAGGTGGCATTGTATTCTCAGTCTTATTTAAAGTCGTATTATATATTGTCTGCTCTAACCATCAACCTTTCAATTTGTTTAAGGAATCTTAAAAATGAAGGATGGAATGAATTTTAGGATAGCCATCCGGGTTCCAGAAATTTTTTATGTGCTCAGAGACCATGAGTCGAATGAGCCTGACAGATTTGATGAGGAAGCGGAGTTGATAAAGCAACATCAATCAGATGAAGAAGACATTATTTCTGCCGAAGTGCAATTGGGTCGAGATCAAATTAATAAGCTTTGCAATTTACTTAAATCCACATTCACAACCGACACAAAAAATATTTCCACATTTAAAAATTATATTTTTAATCTGAAATCCGATTCTAAAGAGGCCGCTTTGCTGGAAGTAAAAAACTATATGCAGGAAATGAGAAATATTGAACAAGATTTTACCGGCGAAAATCTATCTAACTTTTTTCTCAGTCACTGGCCTGAAAAACCTGAAGATTTTTATTTTATGCTAAAAAGCATTGACCTGGCCGGAATCAGGGTGGTGCGAGACAGTAGCTTGCTGGAAAGCCTTACCGATGAGGAAAAAATCTGTATTTTCCTTGAAAGCTATTGAGACCCGTCTTTGAGCTGAGAATACCATTGACTTAAAGAACTCTGAGGTTTACTTTTATTGAATAAAAGTCACTTTTTAAAATATTCGGGGTTTTCATTATGAAGAAGCTCCTCAAGTCTTTTTCCATATTTTTCTTTATTATTATTCTAATCCCCGTTCATGCTGCACAGGCAAACAGCCAAACATGCTTTGCCCTGCTTCAGCCGATTGACAACCAGGTCGCTAGTGTTAAGGCTCAGGGGGGTGCCTGGGAAGCTTTTGAGAAGAGAAGCAGTTTTCGCGATCATTCCACTGTGGCTCTTCACCTCGATCAGAAAGCCATTGCTCTCATCTACACACTCGACTACATTTGCAATGCTCTAAATTCCATTCCAACAAACGATATATCCAATTATATTTTGCCGATGTGGCGTGAAAGAGGCGAAAAAGAGTTTATTAAATATCAAACGGATGGTTATGGATACGCCGTGGAAGAGGTATTGACTTGGGTTGAGTATGCAAAGTATTTCGAAAAAAATCACAAGCGCAAACTCGATTTTGATAAGGTTCAGGAAACAATGAAAAATGCTGAATCTTTCGTCAATCGATTTGTAGGTATTGTTAAAAAAGTAAGACAAACTAACAAGGTCAAAGAGGTGGTTGAAGAATCTAAAATCCTGATAGCCGATTTTGCTAAATTCCATAAAGAAGATCCTATTCTTAAACAAGCAGATGATGAAAATACAGCCATACCTCATGCTTCAACGTTGACAGAATCTGCAGATGAAATGTAATCAAGAGGAAATTTGAATGATTGAAATCCAATGCACTCAGTGCAAGGCCTTTATTGCGCGCTATACAGGTTCCGGGGAAGTGGACTTGCTATTTCTTGACAGCGTTCTCAAACCCGATTCTCTCGCGGATCTAAAATCTTCCAGCAAGGCCGACTTGCCACATTTAATTTGCATTGAATGCAGTCGCAAGCTGGGTAAACCCGCAGTAGACGAAACAGGTCGCTTAGCTTACAAAATGATCAAAGGTTCGTTTCGAAAAAAGGGGATTATAAAAGCAATGACCACGAGTCCACACACAAGTTGGCGCTAGTGGCAATGGGGCGATACTCGAAGAAGATGGAATACTTTTGACCTTTCATTCTGGTCCAAGTGAGTAATTCTTGTAGGTCGTACTTGACTGACGCATGACTAAATAAGGCGTCTCGAATAAATTGAAAAATGGTGCCTTGCATTGTGTGACGAAAGTAGATGCTTGATTTAACGAGGTGCAAGAGTCTGGGGAATGTCTAAACTAGGGAAGTAAATTTAAATAAAAGTTAAATGAAACAAAGATGTGCCCTTATGCAAAGGTGTTTCTTGGAGAGGGTAGATCACCTGATTAAAAAGTAAATCGGTATTGCTCGAACAATTCCATCGTTACAACATCTTTACCAGCCTTGGTCACTTCCTGTTCAATACGTTTCACAGCCATATTGCGGATAAAAGGAATGGGAATGCGAGATACCTTATCCAGCGCATCGTCTTCCCATTTCATAGAAACTTCAACGGGCGCGTCTTTATCTTTATTAATCTGCTCATCCTGTTTCAGATATTCTTCGGTCACCTCCATGCCCATCGCTTCTTTAGCAGAGGATGGCATAATATTGGTGAACACCTCATCAATGATATCGGGAGTGATCATTTTGTCGCCCCTTTCCCTAGCCCGACCTTCTATAGTTTGCTTGGCCATACCGAGGACAAAAGGTGGCACCTTTTCCATTTTTTCCTTGGCTTCTTTGCTCCATGGAACTCCTG
>JAJDBA010000058.1 GCA_029261675.1 Nitrospinaceae bacterium | reverse complement strand
CGCATATGCGTTACCTCCCACTATTGGAAGGAAGCTTCTCATTTCATAATCAGATTGAATTGCCAATGGAGGAATATAGTTCTTTCTTAAAAGTAGCAGGGGCGTGCAGACCCAAATTTGTGGTGCCTGGCTCAGCTGGATTTCGCTACCGAGATGAGTTTGAGTTCTTAAACCAGTATTCGTTTCCCACAACACAAGAGCAGTTTTTGCGCGACCTTAAAGACTTTTGTCCAGAAATCAATGGTAGTTCTTTTTATCCGGGAGATGTAGCAACAATTACCAAAGAGGGTGTGCAGATTGCGCGAGGAGGTTCTGATTTTGTTAAAATCAAAGAAGACGACGGTCATAAAGTCGAGTTTAAACCTGTAACCGAAGTTCCGCCAATACGTACCCAAACAAAGGATAAGGCTGAACACGAAAAACAATGGAACGAGGTTGTCGAATTTATTGAAAAGCAGTTTGTGGAAAAGGTTGTTCAGAAAAAAGCGGTACAGTCTTGGGTAGAGTGGCAAGTGGTCTACCAGCTTGAAGTTTTCGGGCAGGACGGTTCTGAAATCTGGTGTCTGGATTTTGCTGGCGAAGATGCTTCCATAATTAAAGGGCGTGTAGGGAAAATCAATCTTTATGAGGGGATTGCCTGCTCGGAGCTTTATCGCCTGATCCACAATGATACCAGTTGGGATTATGTGGGTATCAACGGTCAGTATCGAACCTTTAAAGATATTTATCGAATCCGTTTGGGAGAGTTTGAAAAGTGGGAAGGGGAGGCGAAGGAAAAATTCCCACAACCTTTGACAGAGCTATTTCCCGCGGGCCCTGAAATGGATCGAGCCAAATTCATGCGCGATGTCAAACGCTGGAAGTCGAGTGCCTCGACTCGTAAATAGAGTGCAAATCTCAAAAGCTTGTTCATTATTTTTATCCAATACGATCATTTTGTTGATTCCAGGATGAAAATGCTTCTCTATAAATTGCCATTGACAGTTTCAGGGTGAGTGAGTAGAATCTCTAAAATTCTGAATAACAAGAAGTTACAAATAGTTTGGCGGTGTAGCTCAGGTGGTTAGAGCATACGGCTCATATCCGTAGTGTCGGGGGTTCAACTCCCTCCACCGCTACCATATAATGAAGGTTTACGGGTTCTCCCGTAGACCTTTTTTTATGGGGAATATATGTGTGAAAAAGATATCTATACACTTATTAGGCTTTGCAGAAAATTAGGTGAATGTATTTGTGATAAAGGTTCTTTTGAAGAGCGAAAAACAAGAACCCTAATTATTAGTTGGATATATAAAGGGAACGTATTTCTACATAAGTTTTCAGATCCAGAACAATCTTCACTATACAATCGCCAGTACTCACAAATGCGGAAAAACTTGCGAGCAAGTGGATTGAATCCACCTCGGGAAAATAAGAGTGGATTCATGGGAACTGTTGAGCAAAGAGAATCGCTTGAAAAGCTTTGGTCTCATATTGGTACAGATGACGAAGGTGAAACACCCTACGGAGGGGATCTAAATCGGTAATCAACGGGGATGATTGAATATAGGATGAAATGCTCTTGATATACTTCTAGACAACCCATTTCCTTTTCTGTACAATAATGATAATCGTTCTCATCATTGTTATGGATGCCGTGAGTTTTGATCTATGAATCTACCGCATAAAGCGCAAACGGAAGAGGTTATTTGCCAATGTTATCAGGTAAATGAAGCCACAATTCGTGCTGCTATCGAAAAGGATAATCTGACAGAAATTGATCAGGTTACAGAAAGTTGTGAAGCGGGCGGCGGTTGTCATTCCTGCCATATTTTATTGCAACTATTCATTGATGAGCATCAGGAAAAAATCACCAATATGGAAAACCTGGTGCATGACCACGCACAAAAGGTAAAAAAGCGAGGAATATTAAGTCGCTTCTTCAATAAAGTTAGCCCAAATCCCTCCTGATTTTTTCATAATAGACGCACTTAACTTTTTCGGTTACTCCTTTTTCAGAATATAATGATTTTGTTAGTTTGATTTTCTACGAGGATGCTTTTAATTTTTTTCCGATAATAAAATGAGCCCCAATAAAGGAAAAAAAACTATCCGAGAACTGTTTGACCATTCCTTTAAAAAGTAGGACGCATGAAAACCTTTCGTACCGCGTATTTCGATTGTTATTCTGGGATTAGCGGTGACATGATCCTTGGAGCTTTGGTAGATCTAGGAGTTGATATAAAGGATATTCGCAAAGCCCTTAAGAAAATGGATCTAAATGGATATAAGCTCCAAGCCAAAAACATTCAAAGAAATGGTTTGGCTTGTACCCAAGTTACGGTAGCAATAGAGAAACCCAAACATCAGCATTCCCATCCTCATCGTAGTTTCACTAGCATCAAGAAATTAATTGAACAGTCAAGCCTACCTTCAAAAGTAAAAATTAATTCTATAGAAATTTTTAAAAGAATCGCCAAAGTCGAGGCTAAAATTCATAATACGACTATTGAAAAAATACATTTTCACGAAGTAGGGGGCATTGATTCCATCGTCGATATCGTTGGTGGAGTTTGGGCAATTGAATCCTTAAAACTGGATAAAATATACTCTTCAGCCTTGAACGTGGGAGAGGGGTTTGTAGATTGTGCGCATGGTCGATTGCCTGTTCCTGCTCCAGCGACTCTTAAATTGTTAAAAGGGATACCGGTATTTTCAACCGGTGTGAAAAAGGAACTGACCACCCCCACCGGTGCTGCAATGATCGGGTTTTATGCCGAGAAATTTCAATCGATGCCAGCGATGACAATAACAGCAGATGGTTATGGAGCAGGCAGTCGTATTATTCCATCTTTCCCAAATCTACTAAGAGTGATGATTGGCGAAATGCCTGTAACAGGTTCTGACGGTCTGGTGATGATTGAAACCAATATCGACGATATGAATCCCGAAATATTTGAAGCGGTGATGGAATCGCTTTTTAACGCAGGAGCACTCGATGTTTATTTCTCATCTATCATGATGAAAAAGAACCGACCTGCTACTAAAATTTCTGTTCTTGCTGAGAAAAAAGAAAGAGAAATATTGTCCAAAATTCTGCTGAGAGAAACAACGTCCTTTGGCGTTCGGTTTTATGAGGTAGATAGATTGACATTGGAACGAGAGATACAGAGATTAAAAACTACTTATGGTGTCATTAAAATCAAAGTTGGAATTTTAGACGGAGAAATCGTTCAAGCAGTCCCAGAATTTGATGATTGTAGAAATGCAGCTCGAAAGAAAAAGATACCTGTAAAAAAAGTTTATGATGATGTTTTTGCCATGGCTCTTAAAAAGTGGCTGGCTTGATGTTCCTTCCTTCTCTTCACAGCCATAATTAGCACTCTCCTTGGCGTGCTGCCAAATTCCTCGAATACAACTAAAAACCATTGCAATAAAATAAGACCATGTGAAGATAGATGGTAGGTTTGGACCATTGAATAAATTTAATTGGGGGTTTTATGCCGATAAACTTTATTTGTTCTGATTCCACCGATACGACAGAGTCCTATTTTTCCAACCATTTATTAAACGCCCGAATTGATAGTGACCAGCCCTCGAACGAAGGGTACGATCCTATTTTGGAGAATGATCGTAGCCCAGAATGGAAAGAGACTCACTGGAAGGAGATTAAAGATAATGATCTGAATTATGAAGAAGATATTAACCAATACATAACTTTATCCCTAGCTGAACTGGTCAATCCAAAACCTTCTTCAAATAATTCGTATATAGTTAAAACCTCATTGGATGCGGGGCAAATAGCAATCAACTTGAATAATGCATCTGATATCTATCAAGTGTTTAAAGTTAACGCGGACTTCCTCTTGTTTCACCTTGGCTTATTCAGTCAGAATAGTAATATTCTGGGCGACACCTATTTTGATAAAGGTGGCGCTTACTACAATTCAGCGGCTTGCAGTCTGAAACAGGCCAGAGGCGGACGTTCTGGGCTTTCAGATGTGCTGGAAAAACTAGCCTTGAAATTCGGAAAATATGTAGAAATTTTAAGATTTATGAAAAATAGATCGTCTAATTTTTTTAGTTTTCACTTTCAATATACAAGTGAAGAAATGGATGAATTTCAGAAGCAATTATCTATTGAATGCCAAAAAAGAAAGTAATTTCATACGCTTTACTATGAATATATTTTGACATTTGTTTTAAGAAGTGTATATATTAGACAAAATTTAACAGCTGAGTTGTTATGCATTTTCAAAGACTTATTATTCTACTGACCTTTCTTTTCGCTCTAATTGGGGCTTCCAATGTGTTTGCAAATACACATCATCACCATAATGGGGCAGGGGAGAGTGAATTGACATCCCCTTTTGAGAAGAAACAAGAAGGGAAGTCCCTTCATTGTTTATTGAATGATCATCATCGCGATGGTTTTTGTCCGCATAATAGCCTAGATGGAGCAGCAACTCAGAAATTATCGGTTGAGTGTCACGGCAAAGAAGCTGGGACATTACCATCTACTTCCTTCCAAACCGATTATTTACAAAATAATATCTTGAGTGCTGATCTCCATTTCTTATCTTCAGAAATGTTTGTTGGAAATTTTTTTGCTACCAGGCAGTGTCGAAGTTTGCAGGACCCCCCTCCAGAAGTTCTTTAATCCCAAGCATATAAATTCCAAACCAGTTTAGCTACACAACCATTGTGCTCTAATTTTCTGTTTCTAATTTGAGCGGTGTTCTTAATTTAAAGGACGCTAATGGCTTTTGTGTGCATTTAAATAACTCTGTGCCAAAGATGGGGGAAATGTCTGTGCAATTTTTGATACGCAATAAATTTAAATTAATTTTACTAAATATATCTTTCTGTGTTTTTACATCACTCGCAGTTCAAGCAGAGGATGCAAATCAAGAATCTGTTTTACCAGAGGTGGTCATTGCAGCCCCCATACCTGACTTTGGCGCTCCAAGTGGAACATTACCCGGTACGTTGACGGTTCCAAATAATTTTGAAGCAAAAAAAATGATCCAAAGGACACCGGGCGGAGTATATGTTGTTGGATCTGAGGTTTTTGAAGATAAATACAGTCTCAATTTTCAGGATACAGTGAGTCACGTTCCCGGAGTTTTTGCGACTAAACGCTTTGCGGAGGAAGTACGTATTTCCATTCGTGGTTCGGGGCTTGAACGTAGCTTTCATCAGAAGGGATTAACCGGATTTCAAGATGGAGTTCCTTTCGGTTCTGCCGATGGAGCTGGAGATTTTCAGGAAATCGATACTTTGGCTTTACAGCGGATCGAAATTCATAAAGGTGGTAATGCCATGCAATTTGGTTCAACTACATTGGGTGGATCCGTTAATATGATTTCTAAAACAGGGCATAGTAGCCCGGGGCACCAGATTCGCTTCGAAACGGGATCGCAAGACACATTTCGCGGGAATTATCAAATTGGAAAAGTCTTTAATAATGGCTCTGATTTGTTTGTCAGCTTGACGGGTACCACGAGTGATGGCTTCCGTGAGCATGCCGACCAGAAAAATATTAAATTCAATACCAACGTAGGTATAAGACTTTCAGACCAGGTTGAAACTAGATTCTATTTTTCTGCAAACCATATAAAACTTGAGTTGCCGGGTACGTTAACTCAAGCCCAGGTATTTAATAACCCAGAGGCTGCACAAAACATCGCTATTTCCGATGATCAACAACGAAATATCAACTCCTACCGACTTTCCAATAAAACAACCCTGGATCTTGGTGATGGACATCAGATGGATGTTGGAGCCTTTATGTTTTACAAGGACTTGTTTCATCCTATTTTGTCAGCGGTGGGGGTAATTGATCAGGAAAGTGTTAACTACGGTCTATATACCCGAAACTCCGGGGCTTATGCTTTAGGTAATTATTTAAACCGATATCAAGTTGGTATTACTACCCACTTTGGAGATACGAATGCCAAAATCTGGTCGAATAGTGGAGGAGTAGCAGGAAACAACACCTCCAATGCTGATCAGGCAGCGCAAAGTTTGGTGCTTTATGGAGAAAACTCGTTTTTTATTAAGCCTAATTTAT
>JAJDBA010000057.1 GCA_029261675.1 Nitrospinaceae bacterium | reverse complement strand
ACGCCCAACTCTTCTTTTATTTTTTTATTGCCTACTCGTTTGCAGGTCTGATAGAACCCTCGTGCTAGCTCTGATAACTCGGCAGATTCAAAAGGAATTAAAGGAGGTGGTGTGATGTTCAAAAGTTTACAGGCATATTCTACAGCCTCAGACGGAGGAGAGGGTTCATCATCGCTAAGATTATATATTTCTCCCGGCCTTGGTTTTTTTATGGATGCCTCCAGAGTTTGCGCCAAATCTTCCACATGAATACGGGAAAAAACCAGTCCCGGCTTTTCAATGCGCCGGGCTCGCCCCTGCTTAACCGAAACAAGAAGGTTTCGTCCTGGACCATAAATTGCCGCGCACCTGAAAATCATAACCGGTGCTATTTTTAACCAGTCATTTTCAGCTTCCACACGCCTTACATTAAGATCTGTTGCTGGTTGCAAAGGCGAAGATTCATCAACCCATTTCCCTTGAGTATCGCCATAGACTCCGGTTGATGAGATATAACCAATCCATTTAAGGTTTTTGCATTCCAGGATTTGCGAAGAAAAATTTTGCAAAACCACATCGCCTGAAGGTTGTGGCGGAATAGAAACCAATAAATGGGTTGCTTGGGAAAGGGCATTACGGATTTCTTCAGTCACATGAGTTCCATCAAACGGAAGCACAGACAACTCTTTTAACGGAACCTCTTTACCCATAGAACGACAGGTACCGGAAACATTCCATTCTTTCGTTTGTATTCTTTTTGCTAAAGCTTGTGCGGCAAAGCCCAGGCCAAAACAAAACAGGCTATTTTTTTTCAGATTCGCTGACATGAACGTACTTTATTAAATCAGAGGAGAGAAAAGAAGAAATTCAAGGTTCTTGTTTAGTAGGTAGAGTTACTTGAAAGGTGGAGCCTTCATTTTTCGAACTGATAGCTTTTATCTTTCCGTGATGCCGATCAACAATTTTTTTACAAATGGCTAGACCAATTCCGCTGCCCTCGTATTCGTTTCGGCCATGCAAACGGAAAAACGGCTGGAAGATACTGCTGTCGTGTTGAGATTCGAAACCGATACCATTATCTTTTACAAAAATATCCCATAAACCTTTTTCGCACGGCTTGGCGACCAATTCAATTTTGGGAGCCTCTTCCTTCTTTTTAAATTTGATTGCGTTACTGATCAAGTTTTGAAACAACTGCCGCATTTGAGTAGGATCGGCCTCTACAGTAGGTAAGAGTTCTGTTTGCACAGTACCATTGGAATTTCGAATCGAAACTTCGAGATCCTCCAAAACTTCTTTCACCACTTTATTGAGATCAATAGAACGGAAGGGGTCACCTTTGGCGAAAACAAGAGAATACTGCAAAAGCTCTTGAATCATGTCTTGCATTCTTATTGCGGATTCCTGCATTTTTGACGCATAAATACTTGTTTCAGGGTCGAGATTTTCAGTTTTGTTTTTTAAGCGCTCACCAAACCCAACGATTTTCCGCAACGGCTCGTTCAAATCGTGCGAGGCAACAAAAGCAAAACTGCGAAGTTCTTCATTACTTCTTTCCAATTCAGCAAGATACTTTTTCAGTCTATCCTCGGCTATTTTCCTTTTTACTACTTTTTCAATTGTCGAAGGAAGCAAGCTCAGGAATTTTTGGTTGTGGTCTTTAATAAGAAAATCATAAGCACCTGCTTTCATCGCTTCAATAATTATTAGTTCGGTGCTGCTTCCCGAGATAAAAATAATAGGAGTGTCATGAATTTCAGATAACAATTCAAGGCCGGTCCCATCACCTAAATTATAATCTAGCAAAACAATATCGTATGCAGTTGAACCTAATAATTCTAACGCCTGACTGTAGGAACTTGCGACGTCTAAACCATGGTCCCACTCTTGGCCTTTGAAAAACCTCTGTACCGCAATCTGGTCTGTCGGGTTATTCTCCACCAGGAGGAATTTCAAATGCTGCACGAAACCATTCCCTATCAATTAAGCGTTGGCAAATGATTCAATGACCAATATTGATCAAGAATTTTTATGATCTCCGAATATTCTTCTGGATCCAAAGGTTTTTCGATGTATCCAGCAACGCAATTTTTATAACTATCATTCATATCCACTTTGGAAGTCGAGCTGGTAAGAACGATTACGGGAATAGAACGTAACCGTTCATCCGCTTTAATCACAGCAAGAAATTCGAAACCATTCATTATTGGCATATTTAAATCTAAAAGAATAAGGTTAGGTGTTCGAATGCCAGAATTGTTTTCTAAATCAGTTTCTCCATTTAGATATGCCAATGCTTCTTCACCATTGGAGGCGGTCACAATAGGCTTACTAACTCCATTCTTCGCAAACGCCCGCTTCATACACATAATATCGGTTTCATTATCTTCAACAATCATCAACGGACTTCCATTACGCATCATCAACCCTCCCCTCCCTTGTGATTTCATTTTGGAATAGTGAACATAAATCGAGTGAACTTGCCGACTTCCGATTCCACCCACACCCTGCCCCCGTTTTGCTCTGCAATTTTTTTTACTAGCGTTAATCCAATGCCAGTTGATCCGGGCGCTTTGCTCCTATCCAGACTTTGGAACATTCCAAATATTCTTTCAAAGTGTCTAGTTTCAATCCCTTTACCATTATCCCAAACCTGAAAACACCAAAATTCATTTTGGTCTGCGCAGGATACCACAATTTTCCCTTCGGGTTTTCCCAAATGACGGATTGCATTACTTATTAGATTTTGAAAAATTTGCTCTAGCTGAAGATTACGGTATACCACGTTTGGCATAGGTTCCTGGACTTCAATTGTTATCCCAGATTCCTTTGTTAAATATTTGATCACCGTTTCTGCAACTGTACCAGAATGTATAACAATTGGTTTTGATTTCAACACCCCCAGTTCAGCAAATTCCAAAATCCCACTTATCAAGTTATGCATTCTTTGGGTGTTCTGAGTTAGCAATTCAATTAGTTTTGCACCTTCCGTACCCAATTTATCACCAAAGTCTTCCAGCAGCCATTTAGAATTGTAAGAAATACCCCGCAATGGTTCTTTTAAATCGTGGGACACAATATGAGCAAAACCTTTTAATTCGGTGTTTATTCTCTGAAGGTCTCGAAGCAATATATCTTTTTCTTTTTCTAAATGTTTTTGCAAGCTGATGTCTTTGAAAGTTACCACCGCACCTACAACTTTCTCACCGTCAAAAACCGGGGAGCTTATGTATTCGACTGGAAAAGAGGAGCCCTTTTTTTCCCAAAAAACATCCTCTGAAATTCGATAACACGCTCCATTTTTTAAAGTATCGAATATAGGACAATGATCTTGCGGATATTTACTACCACTTTCATGAGAGTGATGAATTAAGTCATGCTGATTTTTTCCAACTTGCTCTTCTGTTGAATACCCCAGCATGGCCGCTGCAGAAGGGTTACAGAAAGTGGTACGGCCTTCCCTATCTAATCCAAAAATACCCATACCCGCCGTTTCCAAAATCGTTTTGTTTTGAGTGTGAAGCTTTTCCAAGCTTTTCTTGGCATATAGATTTTCCTGGATTTCCCGTTTTAGATATTCGTTGGTTGATTTTAATTGATAGGTTCTAGTCTCAACTTGTGCTTCCAAATTTTCATTGATTTGTTGCAAAGCCATTTCATTTTTTTTGAACAAATAACCAATGAATGCAGTCACCCATATAGAGAAAAGAGCTAGCATACGGTTTGCCAAAACCTTCCAAGTCTCACCACCTAACGGAGAAAGCCCATATCCTAAAATAGTCAAAACGGTTCCAAAGATTGCGCCTATCCAAATAAGACGTTTCTTTTTTGACCACAGCGCAACAAGTACCAGAGAGATATAGGGCACCCCAGCCGCAACACCAAGCTCAATTTTCAAATCAACAGCAAAAATCAGAGCTGCCAAAATCCCCTGAACTATTAAGAGCTTTATATTGTTAAAAACCCAATGTTTTTCATTTTGCGCATTGTTGGACATGACTGATTCCTATGAACCTTAATCTACCCGAAAAAAAACCAGGGCAAAACATTTTGAACATGAATTCGGAAATATTCATCGTCCCTTAAAGTAATGAATTATTTTTTAAATTGTTGAACAATACTATTACCTTTCGCCTAAAAAGTCACTGACAGGAAGGGGGGGGGAAGAAATAGCAATTATTAAAAGTTAATCTTTATAAAGAAATGAATATTAACCTAACTTATTAAATTTATTTGGCTTTATGCGTTTAATTTACTATTCTTAGAAGTGTAAGGTTGTCTCCTACATATGTGAGTTAAATTCCCAATGGATGTAAAAGATCAAAAGTCTGAAAAACCATTAGATAGCAATTTGCTATCCCCTGAACAGAGTAGCCGTTATGAAACCGTAATCAATGCCACTCAAGAGGGGGTTGTGGTTATTAGTGAGAACGGCATTATCCAGACCTTCAATCCGGCCGCCGAATCCCTATTCGGCTATCAGGCTAAAGAGGTGATCGGTAAAAATATATCTCTGTTAATACCAGAACCTCATAGAAAAGAACACGATAACTACATCCAACAATATTTACGTACGGGCAAATCCAATCTCATTGGAATGTGGAGAGAATTAACGGCTCTGCGAAAAGACGGTTCTTCATTCCTCATAGAACTTGCGGCTAATCCGATCAACCTGGGTACCGAACGCTTTTTTGTCGGAACTATGCGCGACATCAGCGAAAGAAAAGAAGCCGAAGTTCAACGAAATTTACTACACAATATAACCAAAATTTTTTCTACATCGGACGATCTGGACTCCGTCCTCCCTAAAGCTTTACAAACCATCTGTAGATTCATGAACTGGGAAATAATCTTTTGTTGGATGTTCGATGAGGAAAAGCAGGCATTGCTTTGTACCCACTTCTGGCATGCTCCAGACGACAAAGAAAAATTCAAGGAACTCGTAGATAAATCCATGGAGATGACCCTTGAAAAGGGGATCGGTCTTCCAGGACGTGTGTGTGAAAGCATTGGACCTCATTGGATAGTCGATGTGACCCAAGACGCAAATTTTCCACGATTTCCTTTTGCACTCAACGCGGGCCTACATACAGGATTTGGGTTCCCGGTGACAAATTCCAAAGGGCTGACTGGAGTGATCGAAGTTTTTTCAGAAAAAACCTTAGAACCCAAAGAAGATACGACTCAACTGATCAGCAGCCTAGGCAATCAGATAGGCCAGTTTTTTGAGCGATATGAATTAAAACAACGACTATTAAAAGACCAGCAAAACTTTTTTAACATGCTCGAAAACCTACCCGTTTCTTTTCACCTTCAAGCCCCCGATTATACCGTTCCCTTCGCTAATAAAATGTTTCGAGAGCGATTTGGAATCCCTCAAGAAGAAAAAAAATGTTTCGAACTGATGCACAACAGATCAGAACCTTGCGAAGTATGCACGCCTTTTGAAATTTTCGAAACCAGTGAGACAAGAGATTCTATATGGACCGCACCCGATGGAAAAACTTATTTGACCGTGGTAACCCCCTTTCAGGACATTGACGGCTCAAACCTTGTCATGGAAATGGCTGTTGATATAACAAAAGAAAAAGAAGTCGAAAAAGAAAACGAACTTTTCCACCAAAGATTACACAAAATGGTAGAAGGCTGTGCTACCGCTTACAACGATGAAACTTTCTTTAAATCTCTCGTCGAAAACCTGGCCTCGGCACTACAAGTGCGCTGTGCATTCATCGCCGAATGCTCAGATGAAAATATTGTTCAAACACATGCCGTATGGCTGAAAAACAGTTTCATAGAAAATGTAGAGTATCCGTTACTTAATACTCCCTGCGAACATGTAATCAATAATGGTATTTATTACTGCCCTGAAAATGTCCAGAAACTATTTTCAAAAGACCAGATGCTTATCGATTTAAAAGTAAATAACTATATGGGGGTTCCTTTTTTCGATATTTCAGGAAAACCGTTGGGACATCTTGCCGTCATGCACTCCGAACCAATAGAAGATCCAGAAATGGCACAGATGATCCTTGAAATATTTGCAAAATATGCAGGTTCCGCTTTAGAACGAAAGAAAATTACCGACAAATTACAAATGTCTAATAAAAACCTGGAGGAAATCAACGAAGAGCTACGTGACTTTGTTCATATTGCTTCACACGATTTACAGGAACCACTTAGAAAAATTATTTCCTTTGGAGAACTTATAAGATCCCGCACCAAAACTATCGATGAAAAAGATATTTATTATCTTTCCCGGATGGAAAACTCTTCCCGCCGCTTGCAAAGCCTGGTTGAAGATCTGGTAAGTTATTCCACTCTCGATTCTGCCCAGGCAAGAAAAATGGAGCAACTCGACTTGGGCAATGTGGTCCAACAAGTGCTGGTGAATTTGGAGAATTTGATTGAACAATCAAACGCGAAAATAGAGATCCTGGGTTTACCTGTTATCGAGGCAAACAGATTTCAGATGTTTCATTTATTCCAAAATCTTATTAGTAATGCTTTGAAATATCACCGAGAGAAAGAACCACCATCCCTCACAATCAGCGGAAAAATTGTTGCTTCCCAAAAAGGATATTGTAGGATAGATATTGCGGATAACGGAATTGGTTTTGAGGAAAAATATTTAGATCGTATTTTCAAACCCTTCCAGCGTCTGCACCGCTCCAGCGAATTCGAAGGAACCGGGATGGGATTGGCCATTTGCAAAAAAATTATCGATAAACACAAAGGAACAATTACTGCGGAAAACAAACCACCAAGCGGTACGACCTTCATTATAGAGCTGCCAGTAAAACAGGAAAAGGGAAATGGCTGAGAAAAAAAGCGAACATGTCATTCTTGTTGTGGAAGATGATGAGGATGACTATTTTTTAATTTCAAGCACACTGAAAAGCACCGAATTCGACTGCGATGTTCACTGGGTCAAAAATGGTGAAGAGGCAATGAGCTATCTGCTGCGTCAAAACGAGTGGCAGGATCCGAAAAAGTCTCCGGTTCCCTGCCTGATTTTTCTGGATATCAATTTGCCAAAAAAGAATGGTCTGGAAGTATTGCAGGAGATGCAGCAAAACCCTGCATTGAAAAACCTGCTCACAGTCGTTCTCACATCTTCGAAAAGCAAGGAAAATATAATTACAGCCTATGACTTTGGGGCAAACTCCTATATTCAGAAACCCTCACAAATCAACCAGTTTACAAAAGGCCTACAACTTATCATGAAATACTGGTTCCAGTTGGTCGAATACCCTTTCCGTGCAGTAAGGAACTGATAGAGAGTCCACTCTATTAGGTCTGAGCGGTTGCCCCGTCTATTTCCCGATACAGAATTGACCAAAAATTTTATCGAGCAAGTCTTCGGCAAAAGTTTTCCCGAGAACAGAGCCAAGGTGCTCCATTGCCAGAGTGACATCAACCGCGATGAGTTCTTCAGAACAACCCGAAATCATGTTCGCACTGGCAGTGCCTAAAGATTCTGCCGCCTGTTGCAAATGGTCTCGGTGGCGTTCACGGGTGATGGAAACAGACTCTCCTACTCTATCGCCTCTTAGAGCATGGTTATAAATCGCTTCTTTTAAATCTTCCAGTCCGGTTCCTGTTTTTGCAGAAAGTGAAATCGGTTTTTCACCTTGCAAAAAGTTTTCAATTTTTTCCTTCGTCCATTGCTGTTCGAGATCAGATTTATTGAACAGAACGCATCGAGCTTGACCACCCACTTCGTCCATCAACAACTCATCATTGCCATCAAGAGGTTGAGATGAATCGAACAACACCAGCGCAAGATCCGATTGCGCCAACGCGTTACGGGTTCTTCGAATCCCTTCTTCTTCAATCATTTCGGGATTGTCACGGAGGCCCGCTGAGTCGATGACAACGATATGAATGTCTTTAATGCGCACCCGTTCTTCAAGAGTATCGCGGGTGGTTCCCGGTATATCGGTGACGATTGCCCGATCTTCCTCCATGAGTGCGTTGAGCAGACTGGATTTCCCCACATTGGGTTTGCCGACCAAGGTAACACGCATGCCTTCGCGAATTATTTTCCCGTGACGAAAAGATTGCACGAGCAAAAGCATTTCCTTTTTCACGTCTTCAATTTGCCGACGGGTAGTTTCGCGAGATTGAAAAGTTAATCCTTCTTCAGAAAAATCGATCGCCGCTTCCAATTGCGCCTGTACAGCTAACAGTTGTTCGAATAGTTTATTGATTCTTCGGGAAAGTCCGCCTTTGAGTTGTGAGACGGCAGAGCTTAAAGCTCTTGTGGATGCAGCTTCTATGAGGTCGGCTACGGCTTCGGCCTGGGTCAAATCTAGACGACCATGAATGAAAGCGCGACGTGTAAATTCACCAGGTTCTGCCAACCTTGCCCCCTGTTTCAAAATTAATTGCAGTAAGGTGGTTGATACCAGGTTGCCGCCATGTCCGCTGATTTCTACGACATGTTCACCGGTATAACTGTTAGGCTTTTTAAAATATGTCAGAAGAACTTCATCAATCACTTGCTCTGACTCTGGATCGCGTATCTCACCGAATAAAAC
>JAJDBA010000056.1 GCA_029261675.1 Nitrospinaceae bacterium | reverse complement strand
GTAGGGCGGATACTTGCATGATAAAGGGATTCACAAGCATAGATATTTCCAACGCCTGTTATCTTTTGGGAGTTCATAATAAATGATTTCATCGGTGCTCGGCTTTTCCTTGCAAGAGTTTTCATTGCTTTCGCAGTCATGTCAGTAGAAAAAGGGTCGCAGCCGAGTTTATCAATGAGGGGGTGCTTGCCAGTCTCAGGAACCCAAGAAATGCTACCGAAACGTCTGGGATCGATAAAATGCAAATAGGATTTTTCCGCAAATTTAAAAATAGCATGCGTGTGTTTTTCCTGCGGCTCTATTGTCGCCTGTAATACGACTCGACCACTCATCCCCAAATGTAGGAGCATTGAACCCTTCGGCGCATGAAACAAAAGGTACTTACCCTTGCGGGTAATATCCGAAACTTTTTTATTGAGTAATCCTTTATTGAGAAGATCTTGGGGGATAGGAAAGCGAAGGTCTTTACGAAAAAATTTGATCTCACTGCAAATATTGTTTTTAACTAGCGGTAACAACGCACGACGAAGAGTTTCTACTTCAGGTAGTTCGGGCATGAGTGGTGTTGCTAGGAATCTTCAGCATCTTCTTCTTTAGAAGGCTTTTTAGAGATCACCACTTTGGCAGATCGTAAGAGTCTTCCATTCAAAGTATATCCTTTGGAATATTCTTGGATCACTGTGTTCTCTTCATGTTCATCAGATTCTTGCTGGTTTAGCACCTCGTGCAGATTAGGGTCGAAGGGTTTTCCCAATGCTTCTATAGATTCGACTTTCTGATTTTTGAGGAAAGTGGAGAACTGTTTTTGTATCAGTTCAATACCCTCTTTAAGACTTTCCAGTGTTGCATTAGGTACTTCCATTGCTCTTTCAAGATTATCTTCGATTTGCACCAGCTCTTTAAGCAAACGTTCGTTAGCAAACTGAACAAAGTCTTCTTTTTCTTTGGTGAGTCGTTTTTTAAAATTTTCAAGTTCGGCTTTTTCACGGAGAAAAGTGTCTTTCTGCTTTAACAACTCTTCATCCTTCAAGCGAACTTCTTCCTGTAATTGCTCCAGAGGTGTCAGTTCCTTTACTTTCTCTTCTTCGACAGCCTCCTCTTCTTCTAACAGTTCTGACTCTATTATTTCTTCTGGTTCTGCATCGTTCTGATTGCTATCGGTCTTTGTTGCCATAAAACTTTTTTATACTCCCTGATTTTCTGATATTAATTTAGATACCCTTTGTGCAGTATGATTGACAATGGATATAATTTTTTTATAGTCCATTCGTTTTGATCCAAAAACCGCCAATGTCCCTACCTTTTCAGTTCCTAATTGGTAGTTCTGAGCTATTAAGCTGCAATTCCCCATTTCTTCCTGCAAACTTTCTTCACCAATAAGAATGGTCATACCTTCATGATCCAAACATAAATCGAGCAGGTTAACCAACTTGGTTTTTTCTTCAAGTGTTTTCAATAATGTTTTTATCTTTCCTATATCTTCATTGAACTCGGGTTGATCTAGAAGGTTTAAAGCACCTTGCACCAGCAATTCGTTATTGGTGTCCTCAAACAACGCAGAAGAAAGATCATGGGCTTTGCGTGCCAATTCATTGTAATGTTGTTTCTCAAGACGCAAACGGTTCAATAGCTCTTTGCGTATCCATTTGATCGGTTTGCCACTAAATTCATCATTCAAGTAATTGGAAATCGAAGTGAGCTGATCCTGAGTCATATCCGACTCTATAGGGAGGACTTTATTTTGCAAAATTCCCTGCTCCGAGAAAAACACGGCTAAAGCCGCCTGGGGCGCTACTTTTGTGAATTCAATATGCTTGAAGCATGTGGTCGAAAAACTGGGCAGCATGACCAACCCTGTTTGCTGAGAAACTGTAGAAAGGCTGTCGCAGGCACTTTCCAGAACACTTTGAAGGTTTGATTTCCCAGAAGGGTATTCCAGATTTCGAGTTGCAGACAGGTTTTCTGCTTCCATCAAAAAGTTTTGTGGGCGCAAAAGATGATCGACGTAAAAACGATATCCCTTGTCCGTTGGAATTCTCCCCGCAGAGGTGTGAGGCTGACTCAAAAAACCATTGTCCTCTAAATCAGACATGGCGTTTCTTATCGTCGCCGAACTCAAATGTTCGGGGTGAATTTTCGCCACGGTTCTAGAACCAACAGGCTCTGCGCTTTCAATATATTTGTCGATGATTGCAAGGAGTACCGACTTGCTGCGCTCATCGAGGACAGGTGAATTCATAAAACTTTAGTTATAAATGTTTCTAATTAATACTACTAACTTTAAGGTAGCAATCCGAAAATTCAATGTCAATATCAACGAGGGCTTGCTTAGGAAGTCATTAGATGAAGATATTTCACTTAGCTGGTAACAGGAGGGGTAGCAAGCTCCGTTTTTTTCTCCACAATCTGAGTGCCAATGCCTTCCTCCGTGAAAATTTCCAGTAATAAAGCATGTTGTATTCGCCCGTCAATAATATGAGTTTTATGGACGCCTGACTTCAGGGCATCCAGACAGCAATTTACTTTTGGCAACATACCGTCTTTAATAACTTTTGCTTTGATCATAGCCGCAACTTCTTTTCGAGTGAGTCCCGATTGCAATTCCCCGGCTTTATTTTTAACTCCTTCGGTGTCTGTCATCAAAATAAGCTTCTCAGATTTCAGTGCAGATGCAATTTTTGCAGCGACAAAATCGGCGTTGATATTAAGAGTTTCTCCATCCTCCCCCTTGCCGATTGGAGCAATGACGGGAATGAATCCGCTTTTGTCCAGTGTTTCCAAAATGCGCGGATTCACCTGGGTGATCTCGCCTACAAGACCAAGATCAATAATTTCGGGTCGGTCTGTTTCAGGCGACTGTTTTTTGCCTTTGGCGTGACGCTTCGCCATTATCATGTCGCCGTCTTTCCCTGTAATTCCGACCGCATTGCCACCATGGCGATTGACAAGCGAAACAATTTCCTTGTTTACCTTCCCACCTAAGACCATCTCCACGACGTCGATGGTTTCTTTATTCGTGACGCGCTGGCCTTCAAAGAATTGCGATTTTATACCGAGGGCTTTAAGAGTTTTGTCTATTTGGGGTCCGCCTCCATGAACGATCACCGGATTAACGCCGATGTATTTCATCATCACGATATCTAAAGCAAACTTATCTTTTAGATCTTCTGAGACCATGGCATTACCTCCGTATTTAATAACGAAAGTTTTGCCATAAAAACTTTTGATGAAAGGTAGGGCTTCCAGCAGATTCTCGGCTTTTTGTATGAGTTTTTTCACGTTAGGACTTAAAGGATGTATCGACTCAAATCTTCGTCTTGAATAATGTCTTTCAGTTTTTCCTGGATATAAGATGCGTCGATTTCTATATTTTTCTCTTCAAGATCGGGTGCATCAAATGAAATATCTTCCAGAAATTTTTCCATAATCGTTTGCAAGCGACGCGCACCAATATTTTCGGTTCGTTGGTTGACCTGGGCAGACATCTCCGCGATTTGATCAATAGCATCTTCCCTAAAAGTTAAATTTACATCTTCTGCTTTTAAGAGTGCTGTATATTGCTTGACGAGGGCATTTTTCGGTTCCGTCAAAATTTTAATAAAATCTTCTTTGGTTAGCGAGTCCAGTTCAACGCGGATAGGAAAACGTCCCTGAAACTCGGGAATCAAATCCGATGGTTTGGCAGAATGAAATGCACCCGCAGAAACAAAAAGAATGTGATCTGTTTTAACAATTCCGTACTTTGTATTCACAGAAGAGCCTTCGACAATAGGCAGCAGATCTCGTTGTACACCTTCGCGCGACACATCAGGTCCGCTTGAACCTTGCCCTGAACGGCCAACAATTTTATCTACCTCGTCAATAAAGATAATGCCATTTTGCTCAACCCGATTAATGGCTTCCTGAATAACGGTATCTTCATCTAATAATTTTTCTGCTTCTTCCTGGCAAAGCGCTTTAAAAGCTTCGGGAACCTTAAGCTTGCGTTTTTTTGTTTTGCCCGGCATCAGTGACCCGAGCATGTCTTTTATATTACTGCCCATTTCCTCCATGCCCGCACCGGACACAACATCGATCATGGGAGTCCGCTTTTCAGCAACATCAATATCGACTTCTCTTTCGTCCAATCGTCCGTCTTGCAACATTTGCTTGAACTTTTCGCGGGTTTGATCGTAATGCAGTCTTCCATTAGGGTCAGAATCAAATTCGGTTTTTCCTGCATGACCGGGCGGCGGCGGTAAAAGTAGATCCAGCAACCTTTCAATAGCTTGATCGCGAGCTTTTTCCCTGACCTCCACTTCCATTTCTTCTTTAATCATGCCCTTGCTAAGCTCAACCAAATCACGAACCATGGACTCTACATCGCGGCCTACATAACCCACTTCCGTATATTTGGAAGCCTCTACCTTAATAAAAGGCGATTTGGAAAGTTTAGCGAGCCGTCGAGCTATCTCGGTTTTTCCTACACCCGTAGGACCAATCATAAGAATATTCTTTGGTCCCACTTCATCGCGCAACGAGTCGGGAAGCTGTTGCCTGCGCCAACGATTCCTCAACGCAATAGCAACGGCACGCTTTGCATTATTCTGTCCTACAATAAATTTATCCAACTCCTCGACAATTTGTTTGGGAGTCAAAGAGGCCATGAATTCGCCACGCGAATCATTGTTTTTTTGTTGAGGTTCGGTCATTGTCACTTCGTTCATAGGTTACAGCTCTTCAATCGTGAGATGGGAGTTGGTATAAATACAAATAGTTTCTGTGATTTTCATAGCTTCTTCAACAATCTCTCGTGCAGATAGATTGCTGTGAGCAACTAAAGCTTTGGCGGCAGAAAGAGCAAACATACCCCCAGATCCAATGGCTAAAATACCATCATCAGGTTCAATCACATCTCCGGTTCCTGATAATAAGAGGAAGTTTTCTTTATCGGCAACGATGAGCATTGCCTCCAGTCGTCGCAACATTTTATCTGTTCGCCAGTCTTTAGCCATCTCGACTGCAGAACGATGCAGGTTGCCCTGAAACTTTTCGAGTTTTTCCTCAAAACGACCGAATAAGGCAAACGCATCTGCAGTGGAACCGGCAAATCCTCCGACTACCTTGTCGTTGAAAATCCGCCGCACTTTGCTGGCAGAGTGTTTCATTACGGTATTTCCAAGGCTCACTTGCCCATCCCCGCCCATAACGATTTTGCCCTTATGTCGGACAGCTAATATTGTGGTTGCATGCATCATAGGAGGTATTGTACTTGGTACACAGAAAAAACAAAAATTTTATTATTCTTTTGCGCGAGGGTGAGCCTGGTCGTAGGTTTCAACCAGTTTGTCAATTGTCAGGTGAGTGTATTTTTGTGTCGTAGAAAGGCTGGCGTGCCCCAGCAACTCCTGAATCGATCTCAGGTCTGCTCCACCTTCCAGCAAATGAGTGGCAAAAGAGTGTCGAATGGAGTGCGGCGAAACTTTCCCAGGAAAATTACCTGTAGTCACATATTTTCCTATAATTTTCCGGACTCCTCGAGTTGTAATGCCTTTGCCACGGTGATTGAGAAAAAGATATTCGCTATTCTCTTTTGTAGAAATAATTTTATCAGAACGGACTTTTTCATACTTGTCCAAGGCCTCCACACATTTTTTACCGAAAGGTAACAGACGTTCCTTGCCTCCTTTACCCAGAACTTTAACCATTTGCGTGGTTCTATCGATATCTCCAGTTTTCAGAGAAACCAGTTCGCTGATTCTCACACCGGTGCTGTAAAATAATTCCAGCATAGCGCGATCGCGAACAACCAAAAAACCTTCCCCTTCTGGCAAATCGATCAGCCGGAACATTTCATCGACAGAGAGAAACGACGGCAGCTTGTTTTCCATTTTAGGTGCGGGAACGGATTTTACAACGTTGTTTTGTAAATAGCCTTCTCGACATAGAAAACGGAAAAAGGAACTCAAGGTAGAAAGTTTTCGTCGCATGGTAGAAGCAGAAAACTTCTTATCATATAAAAACCCCAGATAAGAACGTATAGCCAACCTATCTATAGAATCTATTTTAGAGGATTCCCCAACATGGCCCGACTGCTTTAGAAAATCCTCAAACTGAGATATGTCATTGAGATAACTTTCCAAAGTGTGAGGCGAGGCATTTTTCTCGGCCACCAGATAATCCGTGAATTCTTTGATATACTGTTCCACAAATAACCTCTTATTTATCAACTATATAAAGGTAGACGAATGCGACAGCGAAGTCAAGACGAGATGCTTCGACAAGCTCAGCATGACCTTAGATCCTCTCGAAACTTCATCCTGAGTCTATCGAAGGGTCTCTGGGTTATGCAAAGGGCTCAGTCAAGCGTGGGGCTTCTCTATTACTATTTGAATCTGTCGCCCGTTGCGTCCATAATTATCTGCAATCTTTTTCCATTAGTGCCATCTAATAATGGACGAACCCGCCGCAAGGAGACAGGGTATCAGACAAAGAATTTTATTTATAACGCATTGTAAGCCACGGGGAATAAAACCTGCTGGTGGGATTTAAACAGACACAGGAAAAATTATGACCGATTCGAGCAACCAGGAATTCCGAAAAGTATCAGAGATTCAACAACGACTGGATATTCTGATAGAGCATGTAGAGTCTAGAAAAGAAGCACTGGAAGAAGAAATCCAAGAACATCTCCATGAATCTTTAGCAAACGCACGCGATTCGATGGAGCTGATTCAAGAAAATATTGCGCCCAAGGTAGAGAAAGCCATCCATACCAAGATGGAAGATATCGACCGAAAAATGCGGCGGCTAAACGAAGACAGTCTGGAGGCGGTACGGGAAGAATTGAAAAAAGCCACACCAGAGATATCTCAAAAAATCCTCGAAGACCTCGATAAACTGGTGGCAGAAAATACCCGGTTTGTGAAAATAGAAATACTCAATGAGATTAAAGAAGAACTTAAGAAAACGATTGCAAACTCATTAACCCCTCTCAACGAAAAACTAGACAACGAATTACCAGTCGCAAAAAACTCCGCTTTCCTATCCATTATATTGTCAGCCCTAGCTCTATTGGGGGTGGTTTGGTTGTTAATTCGCTAACTCGATATAGCAGAAAGTTATTAAATCTGGATCGCCGCACTCCCTGATGACGCACAGCTGGACTACGCCCGGTGAAAAAATGGCGAACCTATAGTTAAAGGCTAAATAGTACTTGTCAGCTTGACGGGAATAGACCTTTTACCAGCGGCGGTTCGCCGCTCTAGGTTATGAGCCAGAAGAGGAAGAAGAAGAGGACGCTTGATAGGACAACCTGCCAGACAAAATTAAACCCAGGACCTGTAAACAATATAAGAACAGTGGCGGAGCAGAGAATTATAAATGCAAGAATCAGCCGCGTTCTTTTTTTTAATATTGGTTCGGGTTCTTGATCCATATTATTTTTGTCGGCGAAAAATGAGTATTTTTATAAAAGTAGTCTTTTAATATCTTCCAGTGCGAGAATTTCTTCGGCTTCCAGTAAGACATCTGAATAGTCCATATCCTCAGCGGAAGATTCATGTTCACCAAAATCAAACTGCGGAGAAGAATCAAAATAGTTTTGAATATCTGTAGTCGTAAAAGTCTTTCTAATTGCGGTTACGAACTCTTGTAGAAAAAGTTCATAATGCTTAACCTGCTCCAATGGGGTGCTGTAATGCTCCTGAATGGTCAAGGCATAACTCATTTTCAGAGCGCGCCCTCCTTTATTCAAAGGATGATCTTCAGAGGCCTCCTCACGGGGATAAAGAAATTGAAGCTTTTGACGTGCCTTTTTAAGTTGTAGAAAAGTCCTACCAAACTTTTCTCCGACAAGAAAAGAAAGTCCGTTCTGAGTTCCTTTTTCTTCGGAAATCTTCAATGCCTCCTGACAATATTCCTGAATTTGTTCGTTTTCCATAAGTACATGTAGTTAAAGATAAAAGACTATTATTCTTGTAAACATTCAAGAAGTAAACCCTTTTATGAGCGCCTGCTGGTGATCGGCGGATTTTTTTTTATAAATGCGGGCGAACAAATAAGCCAGAGAACGGGTCGTAGCGTGAATTAAAGGTTCGTTCCCTCTTACGGGTTGAACATGGATGAAACGCATACCGGCATCAATAGCACCGCCATCGGTAATATAGTTGTCGCCAATCATACAAATTTTAGAAGGGTCCGATAATCCCAAAAACTCCTTCATGGCAATTTCAAATCCAGCACGGTCTGGTTTGGGCGGCACGTTATTTACAATTTTGACACCCAATTCTTCAAAATTATGGAAGCGATCTTCGGCGGCGTTGGTATAAATTGCAACTTTTAATCCCTGCCGCAACATGGCTTGTACATGGTCTAAGACAGAACTTTCAAAACTCCGCGTGTGATGGGGGCCAAGAGTGCCATCGGCATCGAGAAGAACTCCTTGTATCCCGTCCTGCGACAGGGTATCTAGAGGAACTTCCTCAAATTTCCTTACTGATATATAAGTCGATAACCGAGAAGGTTGAAAAGGAAGAGAAAGAATGCGAGAAACCTTAGCCCATGTGAGACCTTCCCTTTCAGAGGATGCAGTGCTATTAATTGTTTGAGTCATTTAAAAAGTTTTGCTTAAAGAAAATTTTCTAACAGGCAGGTTAAATCCATTCGGTGTGCTTTGCACTCACTAAAACAAATAACTTTATTTTTTTCAGGAAACGAGGGGAAATTCAGGTGCGGAATCGTTAATGGCTTTCAACAAATCATGGCGGCTAATAATCCCTACCAGTTTTCCCTCGTGGGTAATGGGTAGACGAAGGATCTGATTATTAATAAAAGCTTTTATTAACGGCAAAATGGTGCAATCTTGCTCTGCTGTGATGACATTTCGGGTCATAACCTCGCCGACAAG
>JAJDBA010000055.1 GCA_029261675.1 Nitrospinaceae bacterium | reverse complement strand
CTAAAATGCTAGATGCTTTGCCTTCTCCGGATGTGGGTTTGTTGCAGAGTTCCGGTCGAGAGATCGAAGACATAGACGGCATCCATCCTGTAAACTGACCACTCGGCGTGGGGCCAGTCAGTAATCGCTTTCTCTGGCGAGTAGCTTTTAGCTTGACGAGAATTAACCGTCACGCGGTTCGCAGCTATAATCCTATTTATTATGAATCGAATGAACTCTATCCATTTACATGCGGGACAACGTCGCAAAATGGTCGAAGAACAGTTGGGTGACCGCGGCATAAAAGATTTGCGTGTGCTGGAAGTGATGAGTCGCATACCACGACATCTATTCACACTCGATTCTTTGCAACATCGCGCCTATGGAGACACGCCTTTACCCATTGGTGAGAACCAGACCATTTCGCAGCCCTATATCGTAGCGGCTATGACAGAAGCTTTGAAGTTGAAAGGCCATGAACGAGTGTTGGAAATCGGCACTGGGTCGGGTTATCAAACAGCGGTGGTGGCCGAATTGGTTGCGCAGGTTTTTACCATAGAACGTATCAATGCTCTGTCGCGTAAAGCCCAACAAATTCTTGAGGGTTTGGGTTATTCCAATATCGTTTTTAAAATGTTTGATGGAACATACGGCTGGCCGGATCAGGCCCCGTTTGATGCCATTATGGTTACCGCAGCAGCCAAAGAAATTCCCGAAGCCCTGATCAAACAGTTGGGAGATGGTGGTACGCTGGTGGCCCCAGCAGGTGACGCAGATAAACAAAAACTGATGGTTCTTACAAAAAAAGGCGACCGTGTGAGTAAGAGGGAAATCGGCGATTGCAAATTTGTTCCCTTGGTTGGGAAATATGGCTGGCCAGAAAAGTAATGTAAATATTGTTTTAACAGGAGCTATTAAAAGTGTTTTCAAGAATAATTCATGAGGGAAACTTTACACTCAATTCAGGGGTCAAATCGACTTATACCTATGAGTATGGTGAGTTGTCGGATGCAATGAACGAAGCTTATTGCGAAGTGCTGCTCAAAAAACTTCTGGACTGGCAAAAGCAACATGGCAAGTTCAACGTGGTGGTGGGATGCGAAACAGAAGGTATTCGTATTGGACATCAGCTTTCCCAATTAATGAATTTGCCGTTTCACATTATGCCAAAGAAAAGATTGGATTACGCGCAAAACCCCGCTCCGGCCTATCCTTCAGACACGCATTGGTTGATTGTGGATGATATTGCTACCACAGGGCATTCTTTTATTCGGGCTGTTGATTATCTGGAAGTGGAAGAAAAACCGGAGACCATTACTTTCGCCTGCATGATCAAGCGTAACCCTGCGAACCTGGATTACTCTGCGGTGAAGGGCGATCCTTCAAAAGAACATCTGCGGGTTTCAGATGAAAGAATGGATTTTATCGACAAGCGGTTGGTGTCTTTGTTCAACGAGGTTTGATCAGCTTTTCTTGATGAGGTAGTAGACCTCTCCTTTTTCATGGTAGTGGCCGGCCTTGGCTCCTGCTTCCTTACCTGTCCCGAAATAGAGATCGGCGCGTGCCTTGCCGCGTATTGCGCTACCGGTGTCCTGATCGATAACGAATCGGGAAATCGGTTTCCACGATTTAATCTTGTTGTTGGCATCGAGCACCGGTTGCCGCACTTTGACGAAGACGAGTCCGCCCGCAGGATAAATGGATTTGTCAGTAGCAATCGACCGTCCCCCGACGAGTTCCCCGCCTCCTGAGCCTATGGCTCCTTCATCGCTGAGTGAGAAAAAAATGTAGCGTTTATTTTGGCTGAGGTATTTAGAAATATTTTGTGGGTTATTGGCGAAGTATTTTTTGATTTCCTGCATTGAGCCTTGGCTTGTGGTGATCACTCCATCTCGGATCATCTTTTTACCAATGCTATTATAAGAGTAGCTATTGGAGCCTTGATAGCGAACGCCTTGTCGGGTTCCATCGGGAAACTCCAATACGCCGGACCCTTGGATATGTAGGAAATAACGTTCGAGTTCATCTTCCAGCCACGCAACTTCCAGGCCCTGATGGCTTAAAGCGCCTTTACGGTCAATTTCTTCGCGGGTCAGGTTTCTCCAGTTTTCGGTGCTTTGTCGAATCTGTTTTATTCCGGAATTGCTTCCGACCAATCGGATGCCGCCCTGTCTTTTAACACTTTGAAAATCTTCATCAGGCATCTGGTAGATCGGGAAGCGAAAGCGAGGTGAAGGTGTCGGGCTTGCTGTAATGACAGGACGGTAGTAACCCGTAAACAAAACCTTTTTGTTTTTGCCTTTGCCTACGCGGTAGAGCAGGAATTCTTCGGAAACTTTTTTATTGAATTCTTCTTGTGGAAGATTTTTTTGTAAAAGTTTTTGGAACGCCTCCAAAGTTTCCACGAGGCGACCACGGGTGAGAGTAAAGTCGCCCAAGCGCACAGGCGAGGCCGGGTCTTGCTCGAACATGACGGCGAGTTGATTGTCGATGGCTTTTTTCAGGGATGCCGGGTCCATATCATCGGTAAAACCTTTTAAATCGGCAATGGATTGTAACACTGGCTGAATGTCGAGAGGCGCAACCTCTTTCTCTTTAGTGCGCAACCGATCTTCGCGATAGTCAAATTTGTGGTCACTCTTTTCCCCATACCTTTTGGGTTTGTCTGGATAGACGTCTGCGGTTCGACTTGGGCCTTGGGTCGAGCAGGAGGCGATGAGAAAGAAAAACCCCAAAATAATTAATTGTGGAATGGGAAGTCGAATTTTGGAAAGAGAATTAAATTGTCTCTGATTTAAAAACACAGGAGCTCCCTTGTGTGTTTGGGTCGGGTTCTAATTTGTTATCGGACAGCTTGCATTAAATATTAGCCATGGCTTCGTTAGCCAATTGGTCGCAGCGTTCATTTTCGGGGTGACCGGCATGTCCTTTCACCCACACCCAGGTGATTTTATGCTTTTTGCTCAGGCTATGCAGTTCTTGCCAAAGCTCCTTATTCTTGACAGGTTGACGAGAAGCGGTCATCCAGCCTTTCTTAATCCAACCATGAATCCATTCGGTTATCCCTTTTACCAAATACTGTGAGTCGGTTGTCAGGGTCACTTGGTAAGGTTGACTGAGCTCTTTTAAGGCTACGATTGCCGCGGTCATTTCCATGATGTTATTGGTGGTTTGTGGATCCGATCCTTTAAGTTCAAGAACATTGCCACCGCCTCGGATGATACAGCCATAACCTCCGGGACCGGGATTCCCTTTACATCCCCCATCTGTAAAAATTTCAACAGACTTCACAGCAGGTTGCTCCCACAAAAAACAGGTCGGAACGTTTTGGAGCAGGTTGAGGTTGTTAATATTTTGGAAATGGCTGTTTCCTCCTTCATATAGAACGGACTCGTGGTTTGGCAATTTGGGACTATTGTGTAGCCTCTCATTCATTGGGATCGTTGGTGATCAAAATGTCTGAAAACACTATAACATATTATTTTTATTGGAGAAATTTGAATTTATGGCAGTGGGTCAGATTCTCATAGCAGGCATTTTCAAAAGATATGATAGATTGTTGGTCTCATTTAATTTGGAGAGAGCATGACGAAGGAGACCAAAAGCGAATCAATACCGGCTAAAGAGGCCGTATCATTTCAATGTGTCGATGCGATTGAAATCAGTTTGTTCATCGAAAAAGAAGGTCTCGGTTTTTATGAGAAGGCCGCAAAAAATGTTTCTGACCCGAGAGTAAAAGATATGTTCACACGCCTTGCTGAAGAGGAAAGAGAGCATATTCAGACTTTGCAAACCAAAGTTCGGTTTTTACAACCTGCCATTTCTGGTAAAGGGAAAGCCCGCAGGCATCTCGACTTATTTGTCAGTAATGAGATCAAGGGGAAAATTTTTCCAGCATCTGAAGCAAAAGCGGCGCAAAACTTTAAAAGTGATATGGAGGCTCTCGAATTTGGAATTGAGTCAGAAAAACGTTCTATTGAAGTCCTATCCAGCCTGTTGGAAAATGAAAAAAAATTGGATGTGAAGGCAATTTTCTCGCATTTGATGGTTGAGGAAAAAAAACCTCTGGCGCTCTTAGAAGATTTGAAGAAAAAAATCTGATTCGGGGGGTGGAGGAGGGTACCTTATAATTACTCTTGCTCCTTGGTGTTGTGGGGCATGTAGGAAATGTCAAGAAGAACCTCCTGTTAGCCATTGATAAATATGCTATTAAGGCATTAATTTCGTGTGAAATGTTCGGGTTTGATGACCTGCTGGGTAGCTAGCCGGACATTTAACAGTAGGCTTAACCTGTTTGAGACGATATACTAGCCATATCAAGTGGGAAAAGGCCTAAACATTTTAATTATTAAGGTTTGACAAGGTTTTTGGGCTGGTTTATTATTAACCTCTTTTTTCGAACATAACTTTATCAGTAAGGATTATTAGCATGAGCCATTATGAGGTCAAAGCTGGGCCGGAGGCATTTTTACCTCCTGCTGCTGCAACTATGGGAAATGTATTGCCGGACCCCGGGGAAGCACATATTGGGGGAAAAATAGTACCCGAGGAAGAGGCTTATGAATTCGCAGCCAGGAAGATTTTAGGAGCTAAGGTTCCAACCATTTTTCCCGGCCCTCTTGTTCTTTGGAAATGGAACGATCATGTTGCAGAAAAGGCCAAGGCTATTCGTGAATTGGCCAATGAAGTTCCAATGAGATTGATTCCTATGGCAGATTATCGGCCCAAGTATCCAAAGATTGATGCTGCGGTTGAAATCAATCCGAATCATCCTAATTTGACGATCTGGCATAACAAAATTGATGTTTGTATTTTTATTGGAGTGCATTGCCATCAGGCTAATTTGGCGTTGAAAATGATTCGAGCATCTACGAATTGTTATACAATGGCTATGTGTGCTATGGCTGGTCATGAAGATGCCTGTTTGTCTTTTCGAGATGCGGACCTTGAAAAAATTCAGAAGCTAACTGCTGCTGTTAAGAAGTTGAAAGCCGAAGGCGTTGAGGTACAAGCCAATTCTTTCACTCAGTTTCAGATGAATAGATCTGGTTTTGTTGTTGAGCCTGTAAACTAAAAATTGAAGGCGGTTGCAACGGAAGTAGATGCTTTTCCAGTATTAGATGGATAGGACAGATTTTGTAGTAGAGCCCTCCTGAATCTTTAGGGGAGGTTGAGCTTTATACCGAATTTTAATAACACCAAAAACTCTTTATTCGGGAGTAAATTATGAATAAACAAGTTGACATAAAAGGCAAGAGAGTTATTGCTTCAAAGCATGTGAAGCTGGGTACAAAAAATAGAAAAGGCCAAACCTACACCGATATTAACGATATATTTTATAAAGCTGAGCAAACCCCTAACTTCCTGACGGGTAGTGAAGTGATTAAAGAGGCGATTCGACGTGCAAGCGTGGGAACATCCGTCGCTTATCCCATCACACCTCAAAGTGAAGCTGCGGCATTGATCGGCGAGTTGTATGCTGAAGATTATCTGGATGAGTATTTCCGTGGCGAGAGTGAGTTCGCAGTTATGGGCCAATGTGCCGGAGCCGCTTTTGGCGGTCATCGTGTTTTCACCACCACTGCCGGTCCGGGAACATTACGGGCTATGGAAAACTTCCCAATGTGGGCAGGGTCTCGATTGCCGATTCAGGTTTGCGTGACCTGTCGAGGAATCAACTCTCCGCTGAGTATTCAGCCTGACACTTTGGAAATGCATTATCTTTTAGAGACAGGGATGTTGGTATGGCATGCAGAAACAGCACAAGATCTCTACGATTTTATTTTGAAGGGTTTTATTGTTGCCGAGCAGCCTGATGTTCATGTTCCCATCGCTGTTTGTTGTGACGGCTTCTTCGTGACTCATACTAAAGATACGGTTGAGCTTCCGCCGGATGATATCTGTCTGACTCCTTATGATCCATACAGAAATCCGCAACCGGTTATGGATATGGAAACCGCACCGATCCGTATGATGCGCGATCCGTTTGTTATGAAATCCAATTACATCAGTTACGCTACCCATGCTTCTTGGCAACAGGAAATCAAGGCAGCGGTTGAGCGTTCCCGCAAGCACACCATTCCTCTTCTGAACGGTTTGATTGACGAAGAGAATACGGACCGTGAGATTCTTATTGTGGGTTCTGGAACTGCTGTGTCGCAGAGCCGGGAAGCAATCCGACTTCTTGAGGCAGAAGGCGTTAAAGTGGGACTGGTTAAAATTAAACCCATTCGTCCGTTCCCGTTTGAGGAAATTCGGCAGGCGACCAAAAACGCGAAGCATATTTTCGTTCCAGAGTTTAATGTCGCCGGATGGTTGGCCCGTGAAATTAAGGCCAATATCCCG
>JAJDBA010000054.1 GCA_029261675.1 Nitrospinaceae bacterium | reverse complement strand
CCACGTTTTACCCGCCTTAATTTGCAAGGCACACGAAGCAAAATTGCGCGGCGACAAACAACTGGTTGTATGGGGAAGTGGAAAACCCATGCGTGAATTCTTATATGTAGACGATGCTGCAGACGCCCATATTTTTCTTATGGAAAATAAATTAACAGAAGGGTTGTTCAATGTAGGAACCGGTGAGGAAGTAACCATTCGAGAACTGGCAGAAACCGTAATGAGCGTGATTGGCTTCCAGGGAGAAATTGTTTTTGATTCAAGTAAACCCGATGGAACACCACGAAAATTACTATCTGTAGAGCGTTTGAAACAACTTGGTTGGAAAGCACAAACGAAACTGCAAGATGGGATCGGAAAAGCATATCAGGATTTTTTGGATCACCAAAAAAATTAGATTGAAGAATACTAAATCAATCTTCATCACCTTCACCAAATCCCTTTAACTTAATGCTTCCCATGGATGATTCTCTGCCCTCCCCAAATACTCCTTCCTTAACGGTAGTGATCCCCAGTTTCAATCAAGCTGAAACCATTGAGCAGACATTAACGAGCATTCTGGATCATAACAATCTTGAAGGTCTGGAGGTCTTGGTTTTTGATTCGACGTCTACAGATCGAACTTCAGAGATCCTTGAACGATGGAAAAATCGTTGCACAATCATACAAGAAAAAGACAAAGGGCAAAGTGATGCCATTAACAAAGGTTTTAATAGAGCAAAAGGGGAAATTGTTTGCTGGTTGAATTCAGATGATATTTTCTTCCCGCATACACTTGATCAGGTGCGGCAAAAGTTTTCTGAAAACCCTTCCACTCAGGTTATCAGCGGACGAGGGGTTCATCTTTATCAAGATGGCGGCTTTAAAATGCCTTTCCCAGAAAAACTTGATTTTAAAAAACCATTATCCAACGGTTTACAGATTGATGTCTTACAACCCGCTGTTTTTTTTCGCCGCGATCTTCTGGAAAAACTGGGAGGAATTAATCCAAAGTTACACTATGTTATGGATTGGGATTTATGGTGCAGGTTCATCAAGGACAAAGCCAACTGGTTGACTGTGGAGGATTTCTTTTCAGCTGCAAGAGTTCACCCCGAAACCAAAACATCGAGTGGTGGACTACGACGTTTATTTGAACATTGGCGCGTTGCCAAAAAACACACCGGTTCATGGCTTCCCAAGTCGACCCGGGGATTATTTTTTTCCTGGGGCCTAGAAGATACGCTGCCACCTCTGTCTTCTCTATTTAAACTTGCCTACAATCTAAAATCCTTTTGCCGCTTTGGGGAGATAAAACCAAATTTTCATAGTTCCCAGTTTTGCGAAGGCAAAACACAAATAACCTTTCCCTGGTATGGAGATAAGACAAGCTCTCTTTATATTGAATTAGAATTTAACAACCTCGATAACCTTCCAGAAAACATAACCCTAAATATTAATGACCAATCCTTCACTTGGAAACTTATCGGAAAAGAAAAAAAACAAACCATAATCATTGGCTACCCTCTAGAAGGAAATGTATTCAACATTTCGATATCCACAGCGCTCCCAGTCCGGTTTCGAGTAACAAAAATAATGCCTTCGGCGTAAAGCTAAATTTCACTCAAGATACTGAAATCACATCATTAAATGTCCGCTTTGGGTGGCGTTCTCAACCGGTCAACGCAACACATGCGTAATATGTTCCGCTGGTGTCTCAAAACTTAATGTCTCACAGGGTAATCCATTGAATTATATCGTGTTTAAATCACTATCAACAGTAGACTTGATCCCTTCATTATTTTTGTGACATTTTTTATGGCCCTCTCTTGACATCTTAAAAAGGACCTATTACTTTATTCCATATAGAACATATCGCATTCACAATAAAACATATGGCATTCACAATGAAATATATCGCATTCACATTTTTATTCTGCACGATGATCGCCGCACCCGCCTATTCCATGAGTGAGGCTGAATACCAAAAAGAATGGTGCGCCAAACATAATGGAGAAATCAATTATAAAACTCAGGAGAGCACTACAGTCGATTGCCTGACAGATAACTATTCCATTGAGCTTGATTTAGCCGAAAAATGGGTCCAAGCCATGAAGAAATCAAGGCACCAATCGCTGAGCACAGGAAAAGCCCCTGGCGTTGTACTCATACTCCAAAATTCCGCAGACGAAAAGCACCTGTTCAAACTACGGGAAGTTGTTGAAAAAAGACGGCTGGGAATAAAAATCTGGACGGTGGGAAGAGATGTAGAATTGCCCTGTGACATTAAAGGCGACATCGATAACGACGGAGATAAGATCTACCACATAATCGGGCAACAGATGTATGACGCCACAGTGGTAAACTCCAAACAGGGTGAAGCTTGGTTTTGTTCCTATGAAGAAGCAGAAGAAGCAGGATGGAAACCTTTTCTAAAAGCAAAACCCATAAACGTCCAAGAGTTGGGTGGCTGGGTCGATCGCTACTAGCAAACCACACAGTTCACATATATATCAAACTCCAAATTCTGTTACGGTAAGGCCAAACGTGGGAATTGGTTTGCTCCTACGAAGAAGCCGGAGCCCCTCCAAAAAATAAACATTAGCCCTTGTCTTCTTTAAGATCATCACCTTTAGATTCCTACTTGCCCTTGTAGCTTCCCTTCAACGAAATCTAGGCCCGTTTGCAAATAATAGAACCTCTTCCCTCCCCCGCGATCCCAAGTGTAAAACTCTATACAAAAGCAGATATCGTTAAGTAGTGATTTGACACTTTTATTGACCCTCATGATGAGAACTAGCGTTGGTATTGGTTCTGGAAAATCTTTACGTTCTGAGACTAATTTTAAAAGTCATAATGGTAGTGATTTGAAACTTTCTGGTCCACATTTAGTGTCAGGAATTATTGGAGTAGGCTCCAGGAATATTTATATTTTTAAGAATAGAGAGGGACGGATGGTAACAGGAGTTTTAACAAGTAAGGTTTATTCGGTTGGTGAGAAAGTTTGCCTTTAAATTAGCGGATGCCACCGGGGGGAGAGTGTGAGAGTTGTTTTCTTGCATTCTCTCCTTACTTTTAGTTTTTTATTGGATTGGAATATCTGTGACAAAGGTATTTTTTTTGGCACAGATATTAGGGTTTCTTTTGGGTATTAGGGATATTGAAATTAAAAGTGAGGTCCTGTTACTTTTGTTCCTTTATCTTGATCGTCATCTTGATCGTCATTGTCATCGGAAATAGTATTTAACAAAGACCGTTTATAGTTCCAAAGTTCTACCGCTATCTTCCGTACTTTATCTCTTGGAGCTATTTCTTCTAGCATATCCACTATTTCATCTG
>JAJDBA010000053.1 GCA_029261675.1 Nitrospinaceae bacterium | reverse complement strand
ATTTCAGCCATACGGTATGCCCGGCGTTCAACCGAAGCCAGAAAACTTTCCATTCTTTTATTGCCATGCCATCGTTCATAGCTCCGCTCATATTATAACTGGGACAGGGTAAATCGAAAACTGGAAATAATAAACGAATTTATGAAAGTAAAGGTGGCCGAAGCCACCTCTAATTTCACTGTCTTTAACGTCTTCGCGCTGAACGACTGAGATTAGCTGTAGGTTTATTTCCTCTATTTTGGTTTGGGCGATTGAAGTTTTGACGGTTTGAGTTAGAGCGGTTTCTGTTATTGTTGAAATTTCTCTTATTCTCACGTTTGGTTTGACGATTCTGGTGTCGGTCAACTTTTCTATTTGTACGGTTTCCGGCGCGATCCAATCTTCGATCGATTTTATTCCCTTTACGGTCCAATCGATTTTCAATCCTGTCTCCTCTTCGATCTAGTCGGTTGGCAAGTCCTTCTCTTCCGTTTGCGCGGGCTTTATCTGCTTTTGCATCAAGACGGTCATTGACCCGTTCTCCCTTTTGATCTAACCGACTATTTATTCGGTCACCTCTTTTATCCAAGCGATTCTCTATCCGGTCCCCTCTATCCAATTCCTGTTGTGTGTTAACTTCTTGAGCGGTTGCTATATTTATTGGGAGACTGCTCATTACGGTGATGATTCCAATTGCGAGAGTTTTTTTCATTTTTGTTCTCCTTGGTTTAGTTGGGAATAAAAATCATTCTTTTACTCTCTACAACGCAGGAAGGCGAAATCGGTTGACATATGAAATGAAATTTATTAAAAAATAGGTGATTTTTTTTGTAACACCCTTTAAATAAAGGTTTTTTTTACTCTGGATAGCTGGAGAAAAGGTGTCGATAAGTAGCGGGATTTAATGGGAGGTGTCAGGAATGTTGAATCGAATATTCAATCGAGGGCTCATCAACTTCAAATTTCCAGAGATAAACTTCAATGGTTCTGTCAGAAAACTCGATTTGGAAACAGGATATTTCGGGAAAATAAAGCATTATTTAAGAGAAACGGGGGAGAGACACCCCGCTTTGAAAAACCTGTCTATCCCATCCATCCTGAAATATAAGTCTCTGCAAATCATCACCGCGCCTTTTATCTATTTCTGCTTCATTCCCACAGTTGCAATGGATGCCATCGTTACTCTTTACCAAAGAGTTTGCTTTCCTCTATATGGAATCCCCCTTGTAAAACGAAAAGATTACGTGATCATTGATCGCCATAAACTGAAATATCTTAATTATTCAAAAAAATTTAATTGTATTTATTGTGGGTATTTTACAGGCGTGGTTTCTTATGCTCAGGAAATTGCAGGAAGGACAGAGCAATATTGGTGTCCTATCAAACACGCCACAAAATTAAAAAACTCTCATAATCGCTACCAAAGCTTTATGGAATATGATGATGCAAAAGGTTATCTAAAAAACTTTGTAAAGATTCGTGAGTTTAATGAACCTAAAGATTAATGGCGAACGATTTGACTATATTTCCAAGGCAGATTCTATTGTGGAGAGAAGCTGGATAGAGTTTATAGGATAGGTCAGGCTGGCAAATAATGGATTTGGAGAAGACTCCAATCCCTTCAATTTATTCTTGTTGGTCAAGGCCACAATGGGAATAGTTGCCGTCGTTGGGTCATTTTTTAGTTGCTCCAAAGTGTTGATATCTTCTTCTGATTGCATACCAAGTATAATAAGCTTTTGTCCCGAGGCCCGTTTAATTCCCTGCTGACCATTTTCTGCAATCGATAATTTTATAAAAGGCCGTGGTATCAGCATATTTCTGAGCTTTTCTATGTCATCATCTTGCGGGTTTATTAATAATATTTCGAAGTATTTTTTTGAGGCTGTGGGATGACCTTCTTTGTCATCGATACTTTTAGGCGATAAAGGGATTGAAATAGAAAAACAACTTCCTTTGCCCATTTCGCTTTCTACATTCAGACTGCCACTCATCAGGTCGATAAGGTTGCGGCATATATTGAGCCCAATTCCCGTTCCTTCAATATTGGTTTTTTCTGCACCCAGTCTGTTGAATTTTTCAAAAAGGGTTTTCATCTTTTCTTGCGGGATGCCAGGCCCCGTATCGCGAACATTTATTCTGACTCGATCACCTTCTCCTGTCAGGGCAATCGATAATGTTCCTTTTAGACTGTTATATTTGATTCCATTAGATAATAAGTTGAGCAACACCTGTTTTAACCTTAGAGAATCGGCTAAAACAAATAAAGGGCTCATACCCTTGGTTTCATCCAATATTTTTATACTGTGCTTACTAGCAGAAGGGCGGATGAGGACAAGGCTTTCTTGGATGATGGAAACGATATCTATTTTCTCGATGACCACCTTTAATTTTCCCGCCTCGATTGCAGATAGATCCAGAATGTCATTGATCAATTCCAATAGATGATTGCCAGCTTTGAAGATTTTGTTCAGGCTGTCAACAGAGCCTTCATCTAGAGGTTCATCGGGATCGATGATCATTAACTCGGTGTAACCAAGAATGGCATTTAGAGGTGTCTTCAGGTCATGACTCATTTTTGCAAGAAAATCAGATTTAGCTTTGTTTGCCTTTTCTGCATCCTCCTTGGCTTTCATCAAGTTTTCTATCAGCCTCGAGTTTTGATCGAGAAGCATTTTTCTTTCGAGCGAATTGGCAACAGCCGTTAAGACTGTCTCTGTAATATTTTCATCTTTAATAACATAATCGTTGGCACCCAGTTTTAATGCATTCAAGGCGACAGAAATTTCCTGGTTCCCCGTAAGAATGACAACGGGAATGTTATTTTTAGATTTCCTAAGAGATTCTAAAAGCTCCAGCCCATTCATTTCCGGCATTTCGAGATCGGACAAAAGCAGGTCGAAAGAATCGTCGAGGACTGCTAGTGCCTGCCTGCCATTTTCTGCGGTTTCGACTTCGTAGTGGCTTTCAGAAAGGAGACTGGACAATATACTAACAACGAGAGCATCGTCATCGACAATGAGAACTTTTCTCTTGCCTGTTGACAAAGGTGGTGTGGGGTTGTTTGTTGGGGAGCTGTCAGGATTATTCATTCAATAGACTTATTAATTTCTTTTTCTTTTGTAAATATGGGTAGCTGTTCCATAAAACACATCTGCCGCTTCCATCAAGGTTTCGGACAAGGTGGGATGCGGATGAATCGATAAGGCTAGGTCTTTAGCTTTCGTCCCCGTTTCGATTGCTAAAACTCCTTCAGCGATCAGTTCACCAGCTCCCGAGCCAGTCAACCCTACACCGACAATTTTCTCAGATTCAGGATCAATTATCAACTTGGTCATGCCCTCACCGCGCCCCAGCGTTTGCGCTCTTCCAGATGCGCCCCAAGGGAATTTAGCGATTGAAACTTCTATACCCTGCTCTTGAGCTTCAGTTTCCGTCAATCCGGCCCAGGCAATTTCAGGATCGGTGAAGACCACCGCAGGGATGACTCGATTACTGAAATCAGAATCCTCTCCATCTAAAACCTCCACTGCAACCTTCGCCTCGTGGGCTGCTTTATGAGCCAACATGGCACCCCCGATCACATCGCCAATAGCGGATATATTAAGATCCCCTGTTTTTTGTTGAGAGTCCGTAATCACAAATCCTTTCTCGTTCAGTTTGACTTGGGTGTTTTCGAGTCCAAGTCCATCGGTGTTGGGTTTACGGCCTACCGAAACCAGCACCCGGTCAAAAACTTTTTGCTCCGATCCAGATTCATTTTCAAGTGTTACGTTGATTTTCGATTCCGCCTGTGTGATTTGACCTACTTTAGTGCTTAAAAGAATCGCTTCAAATTGGTTTTTAAGTCTATGTTGTAAAGGCCTGACAAGATCGCGATCGATCCCGGTTAAAAGTCCATTCATCATTTCCACAACAGTGACCTGACTTCCGAGAGCAGCATAAACACTGCCCATTTCCAGACCAATATAACCTCCGCCAACAACCAGTAGTTTTTCAGGGGTGTTTTCCAAATCGAGTGCGCCAGTGGAATCGATAAGGTGGGAATCGTTCTGAAAAGGTTGGATAGGGCGCGACCCTGTAGCGAGAATACAATGGTCAAAAGAGAAGGTTTTGCCATCCACTTCGATAGTCTGGGAATCTTTGAATATTCCTTTTCCAGAAACGAATTCCACTTTTCGTTGTTTGCAAAGCTGGGCTAGACCTGTAGCCATTTTATCTATGACCTGGTTTTTCCAGTTGCGAACACCATCAAGGTCAATTTTGGGTTCGCCAAAATCAACGCCCCAGTTTTTTGCCTCTTTAGTTTCATTTATAAGGTGTGCGATGTGCAGCAAAGCTTTGGAAGGAATACATCCGCGGTGTAGACACACGCCACCGGGCTTTTTGCCCGCATCAATCAGCGTAACGTCCATCCCTTTATCAGCCGCAAGAAAGGCTGCTGCGTAACCACCCGGCCCACCTCCTAATACGACTATATTTTTTTTGGTCATATCTATGATTCCAAATAGAAAGAGTCTGTATTTTATAGGGATTTATGGAAAAAATCAGAGAAAAAACGAGTAGGGGAAATTAAACAACAAGGTTTAAAAAAAGAATTGTTAAAATTGATTTACTCCCTAATTAGCAATCCTATCCAAGTTTGACATTGATCGTCCACTGAATTAGCATTAAGTACTCTATGATAAAGACGGAGTACCAATTGGAGAACCCCAGAATAATCTGCTGAATAGGAGAATAAAAGGAGATGTTTAAAAGGGGAGGCGAAAGAAGAAACCCGTGGAGTAGAAGGCTGGAGCAAAGAAGAAAAATTAATCTAGAGGTTGAAGAAGACAGGCGTAAAGGTGACCGAAGAAAATCCGATCAAAGAGATTCATCTAGGGATAAAAGGCCAATAACATGAAATGCCCGCTAATAAACCTCAAAGAACTAAACGTAACCAGCAGCTTTATCACAGTGGGAGAGCAACACAAAGTACGGGGCTTGTGAAAGATTCGAGGAGAAAGCAATGCTCGGGATGAGAAGATTTGAACCTCCGACCCCTCACCCCCGAAGCGACTGCGCTACCAAGCTGCGCTACATCCCGATTTAATCCTCCAAACTTATATTACTCTTTAGAGGATAATTCTTTAGTTGATTCTTCATTTAGAGCTGTAACCGATTCGATTTTGTCGTTTTCATCGTAAACTACTTTGAACGCCATTTTTTCACCATCATAAGCACCTTCTACAGCACCTCCCACTAATTCCCAAAGGCCTAAAGTCATTACATCTGCGGCCCCATGCAAAAATACACGGCTTGACTTGGTACCACTGCTGTATCCTTGAATGAAATTGAAAATTTCCACTTTTTTCCCATCTTGAATTTCTGAACTAATTGGAGTCCCAAACTCTCCTAGTAAAAGATCTCTGGAAGTTCCTTTGCTCAATAAATTAATATTTTTTTCGTCCGGTTGCTTGGCGGCTCTATTTACGGAACAACCAAAATTAGAAAGAAGGAATAAAAGGCATAGGGACATTAATGTGAGGTTGAGGGTCTTGTTCATATTTTTTTCTTTCTTTTGGTTGATTTAAAGGGGCTGATAAAACTTTTACAAAATTGAAATGAGGAATATACCCCATGCAGAAAAAAAATCAATTTTATCTTTTGCTTAGCTTTGTTTGGTGTGAATCAATGGTAATTGGGCTTGGTGGGGAGGAGTAGAATGGTTTTTTTACCAATTCCTTCAATTAGAGAAATGGTCGGGATGAGAAGATTTGAACTTCCGACCCCTTACTCCCGAAGCAAGTGCGCTACCAGGCTGCGCTACATCCCGATTATGATTTTTTGTAGAAGAAGTTTTTGAGGTACTTCCAGATGACGATCGAGCCGATGCTATTGAGCTTCGATTTGAGCCATGTGCTTCCACCCAGACATTTTTGACAATGCGGATGAATCACTTTGTGGTTCTGGAACCCTTCCACCGCATCGATCACGGGTTTTGTGTTTAAAATTTCGGTGATGGAGTTTTGAAACACATTTCCAGCCACGGTTTTGCCGTCGAAATCGACACAACAATAAATTAAATCGCCACTGCAAAGAATAGCGAAATGATCGCTCAAGGCACTGCAATATCCCGTTTTTGCTGGAACAACATTACCGCCTTCTGCAAAAGCGTTGCCCCAGGTGTTGAGAATATAAGTCTCGAAAAAAATATTGGGTGCCACTTCTACCACGTTCCATTTGAAGGTAGAGAGTTTGTCGATTTTCTTTTCGACTTTGGCTTTTGCTTCATCGCTCATGGGAGGACAGATTTTGTGAACTTCTTTTGCCCAATAGCTAAATGTCTTTCTAAGTTCTTTTGCATTATTGATGACACTCATGGTGCCAACGTTCCAGTCTTCTCCAGGAACTTCACTTTTAATAGAGGTGTTGAGGAAATGAACTTTTATTTTTGGCGGTTTAGCTTGTTTTAAGCAGGTGCCAATAAAATCAAGAATACGGTTATGGTATTCTTCAAATTTCATGCGCCGCGACTTTCGAGTTTTAAACGATTCTTCATCAGGTGTCTGTAGAGAGATATTCACCTGAGACGCGGTGACCTTCTCAAGCTTGATGCCCATCTCTTCGTCGAGGTAAGTGCCGTTTGTGGTGATACCCGTTTTTACTCCGCGCTCGGCAGCGTGTTCGAGAATTTCAAAAAACCTCGGGTGCATGAACGGCTCGCCCATGACATGGAACGTAATCTTTTCTGCCATTTTGTATTCGGCGATTTCGTCTATGATTCCACAGACTCTTTCAAAGTCCATATACTCATAATGACGGGTCATCTCCTGTTTGGGGCAGAAGGTACAGTCGAAATTGCAGACGTTGGTCAATTCGATATGGATTCGCTGTAATGGGAGTTGTACTAACTCGCCAAATCGGCCTGGAAATTTTTGTGTAGCAGGTTGAACTTCAGTAAGCATATTGATTAATTATTTTGTGTTTTGGAGTAATTGTAGCGATCGATGCTCTCACTCCAAAATGAGTTGTTGGTTACGTTGCGCGAAACCTTTTTAGAGCCGCACTCGGGACAGGAAACCTTTTTTTTATCCACTTCAGACATTTTCATTTCTATGACGAAATCTTTTTTACATTTTCCACAGGTATGGTCGTAATTTGGCATCGCAAAACCTTTCTGGTTGTCTGAAAAACGCTTTAAAATAAGCACCTAAGAATACAATAGTTTCTATTTTAACGCAATAAACCCGGCGAAGTTGTTCCATTTAAAAAATAGGTCGACCGTTGAGAATCCGGCAGATTTGATCAATTCGCTATTTTGTTCGACCGTCCAGGGTATGAGCACATTTTCCAGAGCCTCTCTTTTCTGCGAAATTTCAAGCTTGGAGTAGCCATTTTCTTCTTTGAACTGATGATGGAATTCGATGAAGGTTTTATTGAGATCGGAGATTTCGCTTTTCACTTTTTCGATGAGAATCAGCGATCCGTCTGAAACCAGTCCGTTATAAATGGATTGTAATAGGTTGGGGCGATTGTCCAGTTTCACAAACTGCAATGTGTAATTCATTACGACCACCGATGCATTCTCGATGGGCATATTTTTGTTTAAATCTGCCTCGATCATCGAGCAGGAAAGAGGTGAGTTTTTAAATGTCTCTTCTGCTTTTTTAAGCATGGCTGAGGAATTATCGAGCCCAATGAGTTTTATGTTTTTTGTACGTTCTAATTCCCCTGCTAGTTTTAGCAGGAACTTTCCGGTTGAGCAGCCGAGGTCGTAAATAGAGGTGGAAGGTTTTGCGTATTTTGCGCACCAGTGAACAGTAAGATCCTGGCATTCTTGATACATGGGGACACTGCGTTGCAGCATGTCATCAAAAACCCGTGCTACGGAATCGTTGAACTCGAAGGGTTCCGTCGATTTTGGATTCTTAAATAATGTGTCGCGGTTAGAAATAAGGTTTCTCTTTAGAAAATAAAACTCACCCCTGCCTTCTTTGTTTTAAATAGGGCAGGGGTGATGAAGGTTTTTGATCTAGGGACCGGGAACGTCTCTGCCTTCCACAGGACCCGATTTTGATTTCAGCAACAGTTTGTTGATGGCATTGACGTAAGCAAAGCCGCTGGCCTCAATAGTGTTGACGCCTGCTCCTTTGCCTAGTATTTCACGCTTTTCATGCTGAACGCGAACGGTGACTTCGCCTTGAGCATCTTTACCTTTTGTTTTTGCCATCACTTGGTAATCAAGTAGCTTGCAGGTGAGCCCGGTGATTTTATCGATCGCATTGTAAATCGCATCGACAGGGCCATCGCCATTAGCCGAGCTTTGATGTTCTTTGCCATCGCGGCTTATCAGTGTGACATTTGCATACGGCTCTTTTCCTGTTTCAAATCCGCTTTCGATCGTTTTCAGTTTATAAGTGATCTGCTGTTCTTCAGTGAACTTTTGTTTTTGAATAAGAGTGTGAAAATCGTCTTCAAAAATTTCTTTCTTCTCATCTGCAAGAATTTTAAACTCTTCAAACACGCGGTCCAACTCCTCCTGGCTCAGGCTATATCCCAACTCCTGGACTTTGTTGAGCAGGGCGTTGCGTCCGGAATGTTTACCCATAACCAGCTCAGACTCTTCACCACCAACATCTGCAGGATCCATGATCTCAAATGTATCTTTACGTTTGAGAAATCCATGTTGGTGAATGCCCGATTCGTGAGCAAACGCATTTTTGCCGACAATGGCTTTATTGCGTTGCACGAAGAACCCGGTGAGGCTGCTGACCAACTTACTGCACGGTTGAATATGGCGTGTTTCAATATTTGTTTCCACCGTGTTGAAAAAATCCCTTCGTGTTCGAACAGCCATGACGATTTCTTCCATCGCTGCGTTGCCTGCGCGTTCGCCGATGCCGTTGATGGTACATTCTACTTGCCGGGCACCTGCCTGCACCGCCGCCAGAGAATTTGCAACGGCCAACCCCAAATCGTTATGGCAATGCACACTGATGACAGCCTTGTCGATGTTGTCTACGTTTTGCTTTAAGTAGGTGATGAGCTGGGCAAACTCCTCCGGGATAGTGTAGCCGACCGTATCAGGAATATTCACCGT
>JAJDBA010000052.1 GCA_029261675.1 Nitrospinaceae bacterium | reverse complement strand
GGTCGAAGTTAAGCGTGCATCCCAAACCCACCAAGTTCCCCAGATAGGTTTTGCCCAAATAGGACCGGTTATCAAAACCAGAGAGCAGAAAATCACTCCTATTTCAGCCGAGGCATGTGCATAGATATCCCACTCTCTTTCTTTTTTCCAAAGAAAGAGAATAGAACAAATGAACACAATAAAAAATGCAAAGAAAGAGAGCCAGGCAGAGGGAATATGAATATACATAATCCTCTGAACCGGACCTTCGGTTTGCTCCGTTGGCACAAAAAGGAAGATGGCCGCCATTGCCGCAAGAAATACGATGCCTGTCAACCAGACAAGTATGTAGCTTTCTTCGTTCGACTCTTCAGTCTTCTTCTGATTCATTAGCGCGATTCCCTGCTAAGAGTTTCTTTTAGTAATTCCAAGTCTTTTTCCAACTCTCGGCTACGTTGCTTGAGAGTATAAACATAATAAATAATCCCCCCCCACACAAACGCGTTCGCGGCAAATAGGAACCCAAAGTTATCCATTCAATCATTCCTCCAAAATATGGTCTATCGTCATTATGGAAACCCCAATATAGATGATATCGAAGGATGCCGTCAAACCAATCCACTTCATCATATCAAAAAGTTCGATCCCATCAAGAATCTGCCCGGTCATTCTCACCGCTCCAATAACGATTGGAATCAACAACGGATAAAGAAGGATGGGAAGCATGATCTCGCGCGTCTTGAGGTTTGACGATAGTGATGACAAAAGAGTGCCCAAAGCACAAAACCCCAAAGTCCCTAGAAACACCACGACTAAAAGCGGCCCCAGATGCGACAAAAGATCGATATTAAAAAATATCATAAAAAGTGGAAGGATGAAAAGTTCCATGATCGATAAAAAAATCAGATTGCTGATTAACTTGCCAAAGTATATGGCCGTTCGATCGGCTGGAACAAGCATCAGTCCCATAAGACAACCGTTCTCCTTCTCCAACATAAAAGATCGATTCAACCCAATCGTTCCCGCAAATAGAAACGCTACCCATAAAATTCCGGGCCCCACTTCACTGGCTTTTACAATACTTAAATTAATAGAAAAGATAAAAATCAAAATCACCAATAATGCAAAAATAAACATGGCGCTGAGCAGTTCTCGAGTTTTCAACTCAGTGACAAAGTCTTTCCACACGATCGCCGCGATTTGATTTAAATATAAATTCATAATCTAGTTTTCAAATGTGCCTATCCACCATCAAAGGCCTATACCCATCGCAAACTGTTTATCGCGGACAGCATCAAAGTACATCGACTCAAATCTATCCTTATCGACATTGGAAATGTTTTCCAGAAACGCAAATTTCCCCTGAACTTGCAAGGCAACCTTGTCGCACATTTCCAACCCACAAGAAATATCGTGAGTGGTCATTAAAATAGTGCGGCGTCGATCATGCAATCGTTGCAGATGCTCCTTAAGAACATTGGTGGCATGAAGGTCCAGGCCTGTAAAAGGTTCATCCAGAAACAAAATGGCTGGGTCGTGAAGAACTGCGCGGGCGATAGAAAGTCGTTGCAGCATACCCCGAGAAAAAGTTCGAACCCGATCATTTCTCCTCGGACTCAGCCCTACTTCCTCGATAACTTTTAAAGCCTTCTCTTGGGGTTGTTCAAGGCCGTGCATCCGCGCAAAAAACATCAGGTTTTCAAGGGATGTCAGGTCAGCATATAACGCGGTGGAGTGAGAGATAACACCGATCTCCTTTCTCATTTCCGGGTGCCCCTCAGTAACATCAAACCCGGCTACTCTTGCTGTCCCCGAAGAAGGCTGTGTCAATCCTGAAAGGATTTTAATCAGCGTGGTTTTACCCGCTCCATTAGGACCAAAAACGGTGAGAAACTCTCCCTGCTTCAATTCGAAATCTATTCCATCAACAGCCTTCAAGGTACCAAAGACTTTTCTGAGATGCCGAACCTCAATTGCATTTTCAATGGATTCCATTTAACTAGCCTGGGAGGGAGGAAATCATCAGGATTTTGTGGACTTGCTTTTTTTTCGACCTTGCTCCAACTGATCTAATTGTCCGATTAATTCCGTAGCTTCTGCTTCTAACTTTTTTCGAAGCTCCTGATAATCTGATTCTGAAATCTTTTCAGTATTGAGATCGAACTCAAGCTCCTTAATAGAAATAAGAGTCTCTTCTTTTCTTACTAGAAGATGCTTATATTCATCACTGTCGGGGTCGACAGTTTCCACCAGTTTCTTGAGTTGTAGTTTGCCAAACAGAGGAATGCCCACGACAAGGAGAACAATCACAACGAAAATCAACTCTAAGAAGTGGACAAATCCCATCCCTATAACTCGATCCCGTCTAATTCATCCTTCAAGCGTTTGGAATACTTCTCGGATGTTACCGTTTTTTCTTCAGGCTCATCCTGAGTAACGGTCTCTTCTTTTTTACCCACCCAGGAATAAATAACCTTTCGGACCCCTACTCCTCCTGCAACCAGAGCAATAAACGGCATCACCCAAGCAGTGAGATTAAACCCAAATTTTGTCGGAGCCGACAAAACTGTTTCGCCATATTCATCGACCTGAGACTTTATAATTTGGTCCACTGTAAGTCCCGAGTCTAGCATTTTAGAAAATTTGGCCCGGGTTTTGTCTGAAGTAGAGCAGGTGCAGTTTACAAGTACCTTGCCGCATTTATCGTCGCATTTACACATCAATGCATTTTCTAAATCCTGAAGGAGAGAACCTGCATGCGAGGTACCAGAAGCACTCACAAAAAACCAAGCCGCAATAAAAATGCTAAACAAAAACTTTAAAGGCATTTCTTACTCCTGCGCCGGAGAAGGAAATAAAGATTCCTCTCTGCGGAAACGTTCCAAACGACGCCTTTGTTCCAGTCGATCAGGCCACATGGATATCATCGTACCAAATGCAATAATCCAGCCACCTGTCCACATCCAACTCACCATGGGGTTCACATAAACTTTTATAGTGGCCGATTCATCGTCTCTAAAATCTGCGAGAATCATGTATAAATCTTCTCTCCAGGTTGAAAGAACATCCACCTCAGAAACCGGTTGATTCTGGCCTTTATAAAATTCTTTTTCTGGACGCGCGGTCCAGTAGTGGTTGCCGTTTCGTTTAACATCAAGCTGTGCAATGACCCGAGTTTTCACACTGGTTGCCTCTATTGCCACAAGCTTTTCGTAGGTAATGTCATACCCTCTTATTTTAAAATTTTCGCCGGGTTTAAGGTGTTTTTCAACATGGGTCCCATAAGCCTGCGATCCTGCAATACCCGCAAAGATTAGAACAACACCGATATGAACGATATAACCCCCATAACGCCTTTTGTTGCGCCAGGTAACCGTAGTCAACGCTCCGAACATTGATTCTTCATGCAATCCCATTCTCGAAGCCGTTCCTTTGTAAAATTCACTGAGGATACAGGTCATCACAAAAGCACAGAGAATAAAAGCAACATAGGTATAATTTTCAACTCGGCTTCCCAAAGGGATAACAGGAAATAATGCCACCGCAGTAATAAAAGCCACTGCCAAAGGCTTCAAGAAATTTTTCTTTAAGTTGGAGAGCGTCGCTCGACGCCAGGCAATAACCGGCCCAATCCCAACAAGTGCTAAAAGAGCAAGCCCAATCGGTACGTTAACCTGATTATAAAAAGGTGGACCTACAGTAATTTTAATTCCGCGTACGGCTTCTGAAATAATAGGAAAAATAGTTCCCCAGAATGTTGCAAAAGCAATTCCCAGTAACAATAGATTGTTAAAAAGAAAACCACTCTCACGCGACAAGAAAGAGTCTAGCTGATTCTTACTTTTTAATAACGGAAGCCGGGAAACAATCAACGCCGTACATGCAAAAAGTATAACGAAAAGGAAGGCTAGAAAATAATACCCTAACGTAGCTTCATCAAATGTATGAACAGACTGAATAAGACCGCTGCGTGTGATGAACGTACCAAAAATGGTCATCACAAAAGTAAGAAGGATCAATGACATGTTCCAGACTTTCATCATGTCCTTTTTTTCCTGGATCATTATGGAATGCAAAAAAGCCGTCGCAATCAATAAAGGCATGAAGGCCGCATTTTCCACAGGGTCCCAGGCCCAGTAGCCTCCCCAACCCAGCTCTACATAAGCCCATGAAGCACCAAACAGGTTTCCCATGCAAAGAAAAAACCAGGAAATCAATGTCCACTTTCTCGTCAACCGAATCCAGCCATCATCCAGATTCTTACTGATCAACGCAGCCACCGCAAAAGCAAATGGCACCGTAAACCCGACATACCCAAGGTATAAGGTCGGTGGATGAATGACCATCCAGTAATTTTG
>JAJDBA010000051.1 GCA_029261675.1 Nitrospinaceae bacterium | reverse complement strand
TTTAAAGGACTTATAAATTGCAGGCTGCCCTCCCCTCCCCCCAGCTTTCCCTTGAAATCGGCTATGCAATTCTTGTACAATTTGCTTAACTGAATACGGGCTCTGCAATGCGGGCTTTGAGCCCGCTTTTTTTTTTGCTTTTCCCGTGGAAATTGGTCAGTTTTGCTTCCTCTTCCTTGTGGGTTTTACTGATTCCAGATAACAGTTTCTGGAAAATCTCTCTTACACATTGAGGTCTAAATGGGAAAAGCCCCGGTCACTCAATCGGTAACAGAGTTGATTGAGCCTGGTCTTCTGGCGAATGGACTCGAACTGGTTGACGTCGAATTCAAAAAAGAAGGCAAGAACTGGATTCTGCGGATTTATATCGATAGAGAAGGTGGAGTAACGCTTGCAGACTGCCAGAAAGTCAGCCGTCTTGCTGGGGATATTATCGAAGTTGAAGAAGTCATTGAGCCTGTTTACACCTTGGAAGTTTCTTCTCCCGGACTAAACCGGGTGCTGAAAAAGGAAAAAGACTTTCTAAAGTATTCAGGGAAAAAAATATACGTGCAATGTCATGCCCCGATGGATGGCAGAAAAAAATTTACGGGTATCTTAACAGGTTTTATAGATCAATCGATTCACCTTGAGGTGGATGGGCAGCACTATACGATTCCCTTGAATCTAGTTGCCAAAGCAAATTTAGTCATAGAATTTTAGGAAAGAATTATGGGTCTGGAAACTATCAGCATTTTGGAACAACTGAGCCGGGATAAAGGCATCGACAAAGATGTATTGATTGATGCTTTGAAAGCAGCGGTTGAAGTCGCAGCTCGAAAACGTTATCCCGCAGCCACTGAACTTCAAAGTGAATTCAACGAGTCCACCGGAGAAGTTGAAATTTACCTTGAGAAGACGGTGGTTAAAAATGTTGAGAACCCAGACGAAGAAATAAGTCTTAAAGAAGCTACCGCCTTTTCCGAAGATGTTCAAATAGGTGATCAGGTTCTGGTACAGCAGATTATGGAAAACTACGGCCGCATCGCCGCACAGCTTGCCAAGCAGGTGATTGTCCAAAAAGTCCGTGAAGCAGAAATCGAACTGGTTTACAACGAGTACAAGGATAAAAAGGGTGAAATCATCAATGGCATCGTGCACCGCATGGAACATGGCGACCTTGTAGTTGACCTTGGAAATGCAGAAGGGGTTTTACCTCGTCGGGAACAAGTTTTTCGGGAAAGTTTTAACCGTGGAGAACGCATTCGCGCTTATGTCCTTGATGTCCGAAGAACTCCTAAACACGCATTGGTCATCTTATCCCGAACCCATATTGGTTTGGTCAAAAGATTGTTCGAAATGGAAGTCCCGGAAATCAGCGAGGGCATGGTCGAAATTATGGGAGTGGTGCGCGAACCCAACGGTCGAACTAAAATCGCCGTACGTACCAATGATCGTGACATCGATGCCGTTGGTGCCTGTGTTGGTATGAGGGGAATGCGTGTTCAGTCTATCGTTCAGGAGCTGCGAGGCGAAAAAATCGATATCGTTGAATACTCTGAAGACCCCGAAACCTATATAAAAAATGCACTGAGTCCAGCTAAAGTTTCAAGGATCATCCTTAACCGGGATGAAAAACAAATGACCATCATTGTCGCTGAAGACCAGATGTCGCTCGCGATCGGCAAAAAAGGTCAGAATGTTCGGCTGGCAGCAAAACTCGTTAAATGGAAAGTAGATATTAAAGGAGCCGCTGAAGCTTTGGAAATGGGAGAACACCCTTCCGCCTTCATGCCATCCGCAGCAACATCCAATATTGATTTCCTTGAAGAGATAAAAAATGCCAAAGGCTTAGGGGAAAAAGTGATGGCGATTTTATTTAGTCATAATCTCGTCACATACGAAGAAGCCTTGAGCAGAGGCTCAAAAGGAATGGTGGAACTGCCAGGAATCGGCCCCAAAAAAGCAGAAGCTTTGGTGGAGCTGGCGGAAAACATTAAAGAACGGATTACAGCAGAGATTCTGGAAACTGCGGCTCGAGAAGCAGAGACCAAAGCGGCAAAAGAAGCAAAAGAAGCCGATGACGCCGCAGAAGAAGAGCAGGAAGTAATCGATGAACCGGAAGAAAGTGCTCCTGACAACGAGGTAAATGAGCCAGAAGACGATGATGAGGAAATCCTCATCCAGAATTTAGCTGGCGTATCGCAAGAGTTAATAGACCTTCTGGAGACCAATGGCTTTGAAACCGTAGCAGAACTTTCAGTTACATCACTAGACGAACTGATTGCCATTGATGGCATAGATGAAGATTCAGGGAAAGATATCCTTGAAAAAGTAAAACAACAACTGGGAAATGCAGGAAATGCATAAAACTTATTTAAGAATTTTTTTGCAAATCGAATATCAGAATCCCATGCCAGGGTTTACAATAAAGGCTCAGCTCTTGAGTCAAGGTAGAATGGCGGGCTTGCAAGAACACAGGAGGAAATTTGGCTAAGATTCGCGTAAACAAACTGGCTCTGGAACTCGGCTTACAAAATGATGAGATCATTGAGGCCTTGCAAAAGAAAGAGATTGCAGTAAAAAATCACATGAGTTCCGTTGATGAAGAGGTTGCTCAAGAAATCCGAGATCTTTTTTCGCCTAAAACCCCTGAAAAAGCCGCGCCCAAGACTGTAAAAGTTAAAGCAAAAACTAAAATTAAAATCAAAGCGCCTTCAAAGGTAAAAATCACCACAGCAAAAACCCAGGCCAAGTCAGGTACAGTCAAAAAAGCTGCGGTAAAAGCAGTAAAAGAAGAAAAGGCTAAACCCAAGACAACAAAAACAAAGAAAGAAGAAGAAAGCAAACAAACCACTGAAGCTAAGCCTGCAAAAAAGCTAGGCTTGAAAATTATCAAACAGGAAGAGAAACCGCCTGAGAAAGAAAAGAAGGCTACCCCTCCTGCAAAAGAAAAACCCAAGGCTCCTGAACCAAAAATTGAAAAACCTGCGCCTGTAAAAGAAACCGCACCTGCCCCGGCACCTGCGCCTGTAGAAGAAGAACAAACATTTGAATTGGTAAAGATTACCGAAAATATCCCGATTCGAGACTTGGCGGAAACCTTAAAATCCACACCCAATGAAATCATAAAAGAATTAATGGTTTTTGGTGTTCTCGCAAACATCAACCAAACTCTGAACTTTGATCTTGCAAGTAAAGTGGCAGACAAAATGGGATTCGAAGTGGAGCTTCTGGTCGAAAAATCTGAACTCGACTTCAGTGAAGAAGAAGAAGACGACCCAAAAGATCACATAACACGGTCACCCATCGTTACTATTATGGGGCATGTTGACCATGGTAAAACTTCGTTACTCGATGCCATTCGCAAAACTGAAGTAACTAAAGTTGAGGCAGGGGGAATCAC
>JAJDBA010000050.1 GCA_029261675.1 Nitrospinaceae bacterium | reverse complement strand
GTACAACGAAGAACGGCCTCATGACTCGCTCGGTGATATGACACCCAGAGAGTACTTGACGGCTAACTCAAACCAGGAAAACTCTAAAAGTACGTGGACCTAATAAAGGGAGGTTTACATTCCCCAAAGTGCGTGCGTGATATCCTCCACACGTCGCACCGAAACACCCGCCAGATACATCTCCATCAGAGCCTCTTCTACTGACGATTCACGCCTCTGATACCGCTCGATGATCGCCGTCTCGAACGTCAACGTTCGCAGCTTCGGAACCTTCAGGTCCACTTCGCCCGCCTGGGTCTGCAGCTTCCGATCATAGTGACCCGCTCGCGTATCCTTCCGACCCTCCGAACGCTCATACTTGCCAGCGCCGCACAACTGGTCCGCCTCCGCATCCAATAGTCCGTTCAGCGTTTCCTCAACCGTTGAACGCACGATCCCGTTAACATGACTCTGGATTTTTCCCTCATCGATCGATACAATGTTCTTCACTACATTCGATGCCACGTCTTTCTTAGACTTCGCTTCCATATTAAGTCCTCCTGTGTTTGAGACTGTTTTCGTTCCTCGAAAAACGAATTATACAGACCCAACGGAGGACTTTCCTTTTTCTGAAATAAACACCAGATCAAATGTGCGAAACTTATCGTACGTTATCTCCACATTCCTTTGACGACGTACATGGGTATCCTTGTTTTGCCACTCGTAGCACCGGGAAGGCGGATAGAGCATTAGGTTCTATTCGCCAACCTGGACGCGTACACTCGGATATGGGAAATGGAGCGGGTCCTTCTGGGGAATCTGATGCCTTGCGGGTCGCAGCAGCGCAGAAAGTGAAAATTTTTGGACGTAAAAAAAATGACTATTACTATTTTTATCTGTTTGGGCCGCCAAAAGTAGTGTGTTTATTTCTATCACTTTGATTTAAATTATTTTGGTTTTTCCTTATTGAATTCAACGTCTTCATGCTGAGGATAGGCTAATAATAAAAGGGTTTTGATTTCTTCACTTTTTCCCAAATCATAAGCTGTTTTCCCTTTTAAATTTTTAAGATTAATCGTGGCACCGTTTGAAATTAATAAATTTAGAGTTGATACTTCTCCATTTGATGAAGCCCCCATCAAGGCTGACTCTCCTTCGAAATTTTGTTTATTTACGTCAGCACCATTTTCGATTAAAAGTTTTGCTATCTCTAGCTCTCCATTTGAAGCGGCAAAATATAAAATAAAACGTCCCCAGGCATTTTCAAAATTCACATTTGCCCCATGAGTAATGAGCATTTTCAATAGTCTTAAATTCCTCACTCTATATGCATAACTCAAAACCGATGAATCTTCCTCATAACTCCTGGAATTGGGATTTGCGCCTTTTTCAAGTAAAAGTTTTACGACAGATTCCTTTTCATTTATTACTGCTTCTATTAAAGGTGTATAGCCTCCCTCGTCCTTAAAATTAATATCTGCCCCCTTTGACAGCAGTCTATTAACTTCATTTGCATCACCAATTTTTGCAGCTTTTATTAACTCCATATTTTTTGATAAGTTCAATTGAGAAAAATTCGTTGAGGAATCGGGCTTCTTTTGTTTAGCTTGTATTTTTTCATTTGATTTTATCCGATTTTTAATTGGGCTAGCAAAAGTATCTACTGATTTATTTAGTAGTAAATAATCTAAATTATGGGCGGCAATTGCAAGTTTCCAGTTTAAGGGTATTTTCTTTATATTTTGGGAGTGTGAATAAGCTTGATAAGATAAAAGGCAAATACACAAATAAACTGATCCATCAAATATTAATTGTCCAATTAAATAATTTGATCTGGCTCTAATCGAGTTTTTTAATAACTGAGGATAATTTGTCGCTGCCTTATCACCAAAATACTTTTTAATGAAAGCTTTTTGGGACTTTTTTGAATCACAAAACCCAATAATAAAAATCAGTCCAATTATTACAATTGCAAGTAATTGGTTTTGGAAAAATTTATTCCCAACCTTTTCTCCAAAATTTTTGACTTCTGGGTATAGATTTTTTAAGTACAATTTTCTTTTTTCAAAATCAAAATCTTGGACAATATCCTTTGCTAATGTTTTACTTTCCCATGGTAATTCAATATGCTTTTTTCTCTCCTTAAAAATAGCTTCTTCCATTTTATAGAAAAAGTTGTTGGTGGAAAAAATTAGTACTATCAAGATTGTTAATGGAGGAAGATTTGATAAAAATCGATACCCATTTATTTTTAAATAGGTGTTTTCCGACCAATCCAAGGCAAATAAATTTTTCTCTAATTTTGAGCTGAAATAATAAAAATATATAAAAAACTGGAGAAAAAAGGACGCTGCAATCAATGTCTGATTAAAATCTTTTATTCCAATTGCCTCCAGCTGTTCGAAAATGGAATTATTTACATATATAAAAGGTTTATACATGGACCAAAAAAGACCTCTTGTAATTAAATCCGTAATAATCCCCAATGACATATAAAAATATTTTTTTAAATTGTTTTTAACAAGAAAAGTGGATAACAAGAAAAGTATTGGGATTTGAAATAGTGTTGTTCCGGTTGCTGGTAGTGAAAAAAAACTGTTTATTGGAGGGAATGGGGTTAAATGGGCAGTGACAATTATAAAATATGGGATTGCGATGCTTGCTAAATATAACCGTGAAAATTCATCTGCCTTTAAAGATTCATGGAAAAGATTTTCTGGTTTTGGGGTTGATAATGTCCTCTTTTGAATAAGGTTGAAAATTAAAGCGCCCAGGGCTAGAAACTGAAAGGCATTTCCAAGCATCGGTTCTAAGAGGGGAAGGGTTATGAAAATTATACCTTTGGAGAAAAAATTTATATCCTTAAAAGAAAAATCGTTATAAAGCCAAAAAAATGATGTGATAATGGGCAAAAACACTAGGATGTATTTTAATGATAATAATTCACTCCCCAATTGGCCATGCAAAGACATTCTTAATAAGGTGACGATAAGAAATAATAATATGGGAAGAAAACAAAAGTGTATTGCTCTTTTCTCTTGTTTTGCCTGTTTAGGGATGTGAAGATTACCTAATGTTATTAGTTGGCTTAAAATATAATAGGCAATTGTTGATGAAATAAAATCTGTCACAAAGGAGATAGAAGCTATATATTCATGGTCAAGATAATTTCTTATCTGATATATGATGGAATTATCTGCTGTATTTTCTGCAATAACTCCCGCAAATTGATCCAGGCAGCCAATTGCAACTTGAATAAAAATAGATGGCCAGAAAAAGAGAATAAATATTTTTTTTATTAGATAAGGAAGTCTGTATGCTTCATTTTCTTTTTTTAGGAATAAGTTCCAACTAATAAAATAAAATCCGCAAGTGATAATGGTTGTGAAGGCTACAGTGTCAAAAACTAAAATATTCATTTTCCAATTGTCTTTGTTCAAATCAAAAAAACTGTTTGGTTTCTTTTGATATTTTCTTGTTTTTTACGTTGAAAAAATAAGCACCATGCTTGTGAGAGGTCCCTTAGAAATTCCGAGCCTGATCTAATTTAAGAAATTCTTTTCACATACGCTATCATTTTTCTTGAACGACATAATACAGCAAAATTTTTTTTCCAAATGAGCATATAGCCTTGGAATATTGAATGTGTACGTCGTCAAAGGAATGTGGACCGATTATGGAATTGAGTTAGAGACACATTGATTCTATATTTTTGCTGATAAAAGTTCAACATTATGTACAAGTATCGTAATCTCCGGACAGTGGCCCTTGTTGGGTATTGTTTTAGGCGGCTATTTTAGCCGTCTTTTTTTGTTTTTGCTGCTGTATTTTATCTGGTTTTGGCAGTCCCTCCTTGAAGACGGTTTCCGGTGTCCGTCCGTTCATGTTTCGGCCCTGGTGCGGGCGTTTCGTATTGTAGTGGATGAGGTAGGTATCGAGGTCCTTCTGCATCTCTTCAACGGACTCGTACCATTTCTTTCTTCCCATGATTCTAAAGTGTTCGTCTAGCAGGGTTCTGTGGAGTCGTTCT
>JAJDBA010000049.1 GCA_029261675.1 Nitrospinaceae bacterium | reverse complement strand
GCTACTCGAAATGCTGTGAGAGTAGCAGAGGCTATCATAAGGGGAGAAAATTTGTGACACGTTTATTTGTTAATGTCGATCATGTTGCAACAATTCGGGAGGCCCGAAAAACGCATGAGCCTGATCCGTTAAAAGCCGCATTGTTGGCAGAAAAAATAGGGGTAGAGGGTATAACCGTTCATCTAAGAGAAGACCGACGGCATATCCAGGACGAAGATGTACGCATTATTCATAAAAATATAAAGACCAGACTAAACCTAGAAATGGCCGCCATAAAAGAAATGGTTGACCTTGCATTGGAGTTGAAGCCTTATCAGGTTTCTCTGGTTCCTGAAAAAAGGCAAGAGATAACTACAGAAGGTGGACTCGATGTTTGTTCCCAAATGCCAGAGTTAATGGATATCCAGAAACGGATTAAGAGCCAGGGAATACTATTCAGCTTGTTTGTCGATCCAGATATCAGGCAGATCGAGGCTTCCCAAAAAGTCGGAGCAGACAGCATTGAAATTAATACAGGGGCTTATTCAGAGTTAACCGATCCAATAAAGGTGGAGGAGGAATTGGTACGCATTCGAGAAGCGGCAAAACAAGCTACTACATTGGAATTACGAGTGTTTGCCGGCCATGGCTTGAATTTTGATAATGTTAAAGCCATCGCTGCAATTCCGGAAATAGAGGAGCTCAATATAGGTCATTTTTTAGTAGCTCAATCGGTTTATATGGGGATGGAAAAAGCCGTTAAGATGATGAAGCAAGTTATCGAAACTGCCCGATCTTAAAACGAGCTAATATAGAATAAATATAACCTATTGAAAATATGTAAGTTTTCGCACATTTTTGATTATTTTCCGTTAGAATCTGTTGTATAATTTATAAGCGTTATTTTGCTAAAACTTGAAATGGTTGCAATTATGGAAGAATCCGTTAACTATTCTGAAATAACCCAGGAAAATTTAACGATACGAGAACGTGGCAATTCTAGTGCGCACGAATATTCGCGTGTAGTGGAAACCTTTAAAAAGGTTCTCGATTATAAAGAGAAGTTTCGTAATTCTTTGGAAGAAAAATTAAGTGCCATTGGTAAGGAAGTTAATGAAAATGTGGAAAACCTTGAAACTCTTCTGCGGAATATCGATATCTATGATCAAAATATAGATAAAATTTCTAGTAATGTTGGGAACTTGTATTCAGAAGAAAGTTCTATCAAATCTCAATATGAAGAGTTGTTAAGCGGTAGTGCTGTAGGAGGTTTAGAGTCCACAGAAAAAAATCACGAGGATCAGGAAGGCTCGCGAGAACTTCTAATCCAGAGACGTAGGAGTTATTTAGACAACCTGGATAAAAGTTTCAAACGTCTGGATAGTGAGTTGTTTTCAATCGAAAAGCTTAGAGCAGAACTGACCAATGCCCGAGGTGAGATACTCGTAAAGAAAGATGGAGCACAAAAGAAAATCCGCCTGTTGGAGGAATCGGGTAAAAAGCTTTTAGATGAAGTGAAACGCATTGAAGCTGAGTTGGAATCGTCCATCAAAGAAGAAGGTTTGTTGATTAAAGAGTTTAAGGTGCTTGTTGGTAAAGTCGAAAGCAGCTTGGAGATCAGCGATGAGATGGACCATATTTTATTTACTCATCTCACAGCAGCAGAATCCCGAAGTCATCCCCGAAAAAATTTGGTGCCAGCGCAGGAATAAACCTTCCTCTGCAAGGATGAATCACGCAAGGTTTATATTGACTTGAAATTATAAATTTTGCATACTCGCGCTCTAGGTAGTTAAAACCCCAGGTTGTTTTTTTCTGCTCCTGATTTTGCCTGAAAGCATTGATTTTCCTGCCTATTTAAACTTTAATTTTGTTGTGAAAGGGTGTCAGCTAAATATGTCTATGAAGGTTGGTATAAATGGTTTCGGGAGAATTGGACGAGCAGTTCTCAAGAACATCATAAAAGATTCTGAGTGTAATGATATCGAAATTGCTGCGATTAATGATTTAACAGATCCTGCAACTTTGGCTCATTTATTAAAATATGATTCAGTGCAAGGAATTTTGCCTCATAAGGTGGCTTCGGATTCGGATACCATTTCCATTGATGGAAAAGCCATTAAGGTCCTATCTGAGCGTGAGCCGTCCAAACTGCCTTGGAAAGAATTAGGTGTTGATATTGTCATTGAATCGACCGGTTTTTTTACAAACAGAGAAGCCGCAAAGCAACATCTTGATGCTGGGGCAAAAAAGGTAATTATTTCTGCTCCTGCGAAAAACCCCGATGTTACGGTGGTCTTGGGTGTGAATCAGCAGTCTTACCTTCCTGAAGAGCATAAAATTGTTTCTAACGCCTCCTGTACCACCAATTGTTTGGCACCGGTTGTGAAAGTTTTGCATGATAACTTTGTAATCCAAAAAGGATTGATGACCACAATTCACTCTTACACAAATGATCAAAGAATATTAGATTTACCGCATAAAGACCTTCGCCGAGCTAGAGCCGCTAATGTGTCCATGATTCCCACGACTACAGGTGCTGCTAGGGCTTTGTCTTTGGTGCTTCCCGAGATAGAAGGCCGTTTGGATGGAATGTCCATCCGCGTTCCTACTCCCAATGTTTCCTTAATTGATCTAGTTGTGGAAGTGGAAAAGAAAACTTCGATAGAAGAGGTGAATGCTGTTTTTCAAAAAGCTGGGGAGGGTGAATTAGATAAAATTCTCAGGGTTGAAGAGAGCCCCTTGGTTTCTATAGATTATAATGGTGACCCTTATTCGGCTATTGTCGATGGCCTTTCTACTACGGTGATGAAAGGCAATATGGTAAAGGTTTTAGCCTGGTACGATAATGAGTGGGGATATTCCAACCGCGTTAAAGACCTTCTGAAATTTATTGTTAGTAAGAAGATTTCCTGACGGAATTTGAAAACATTTTATCCTGATTCGTATTTCCTGATATCTGAAGAGGAACTCTAATGACAATGCCTCTTATTGTGGGAAACTGGAAAATGAACTTGCTGACTGCAGAAGCCAAAGAATTGGCTCGTGGAGTTAAGGAGTTCGTTGAGAAAATCACAGATGTCAGGGTGATACTGGCACCTTCATTCACCTCACTCCATAGTGTGAATCATGCATTGTTAGGCTCAAAGGTGGGATTGGCCAGCCAGAATTTTTATTTTGAAGGGAATGGAGCGTATACAGGAGAAGTTTCTCTGGATATGGTCAAAGACGCAGGTTGCAAATATGCCATTGTGGGTCACTCTGAAAGGAGACAACTTTTTGGCGAAACCGATGAGTTGATCAATAAAAAAATTTTGGGTGCTCTGGAGAACGATGTTTTGGCAATTCTTTGTGTTGGCGAAACCGGGCAGCAGAGAAAGGCTAGAGAAACTCACAAAGTAATTGAATCTCAAGTAAATAAGGC
>JAJDBA010000048.1 GCA_029261675.1 Nitrospinaceae bacterium | reverse complement strand
CATCACAACAAAACAAAACTTACCCTATTACGTTGGCATTTCACAAGAAACTGCAGGCGCAAAAGGTCTGTCCATGAATCTGGTGGTGATCCCGCCCGGTGCTTCACCCAAGGCGCATTACCATAAAGACTTTGAAACAGCGATTTACCTTTTAAAAGGAAGGGTGGAAACTCGTTTCGGTGAAAACCTGAAAGAGTCCACCATCAATGAAGAAGGCGATTTCGTCTTCATTCCCCCTGGGGTACCGCATAAGCCCGTCAACCTAAGCGACACCGAACCTGCGCTGGCTATCGTTTCACGCAACGACCCCAATGAACATGAGAATGTGATTTCTTATGAGGAGAAATCATAATCATTTAGTTCTGGATCGCCGCGCTCCTTTCAGTCGCTCGCGATGCCGTGCTATAGGATGAAAATGCTCACATCCCGTCTTGTTCATATGCTCAATTAGATTGGTATCGCTTTGCGGGACCCGACCTATCACCCGCCCACGTAGTGGGCTAGACCATGCCGATTGCGGGTTGTTGCATGTTGCGGCGTTGGTCTGCGGTCATTTCGAGTTGCGGGAGATTGTTTGATCCGTATTTGTCGATGTAGAGGAAGATGTATTCGCGGACACAGGTTCTTAAGTCCCATTTCGTATTGTGGTTTTGCTCGAACTCATCGAAAACGTCCATGGCATCTTGAATACTGAGCCCGTCTTTCGTAGTGAAATAATAGTCTAAGGCCAGATCCCAATCCGGATTTTTGTAATAGGTCAGACCGTATTTTTCCGGCTCGAAGGCTATCGGACTGTATTTCCCCAACACAAAAGTCATAAAGCCGAGGGAATGAATATGCGCGCTGTTTTTTTCGACAAAGGCTTTGCTGTCGTCTGCTTCTGCGCTGGTCTCACCGGGGAATCCAAAGAAGCCCATCAAGTGATTCCAAATCCCCGCATCAGAAGACATGCGCAAGTTGGTTTCAATGGCATCGAGCTTGGTTGCCTTATCCATTAATTTTAATACACGCTGGTTGCCCGACTCGTAACCGAAGTGGAGGTATTTGCAACCCGACTCCGCCACATCTTTCCACACCTGTTCTTCGAGCAACGATTCTTCAAACCGCATATGTGTCGTCCATGCGATATCAAGCTTATCGTCAATCAGGCGGCGCGATAATTTTTGAAACAAAGCGGGAGGATAAGATTCATCTGTAAAATGAAAAAACCGCGTGCCGTATTTTTCTTTGAGAAAACTGATTTCTTCAACAATATGGTCGATTTGTTTGGTGCGGAAACCTTCGACATAACCCTGAAAATGGTCGCAGAAGGTGCACTTCCCCCAATAACATCCACGAGTCGCGAGATAGGGCAAAATCAGTTGAGGGACAAAATATTTTTCGAGTGGCAGGCCATCAAAATCGGGTGGTGGTAATTCTGCAAGAGATTCGGCAAAAACTTCTTTGTTAACGTGAACTCCTTTTTCATCTTTATAAATTAGATTGGGTAAAGAAGAAAAGTCATCGCCATTTTTAACCGCTTCGGTCAATTTAAGGTAGGCGGACTCGCCTTCATAAACGATCGCGCTGTCGAACAATTCCCATAAATTTTCCATCCCCGGTAGCATGTCGCGGATGCGGGTGATGATGTTGCCCCCCAATGTGATATGGGTTCCGGGAAATTCTTCTTTGATCATTTTGCAGAAGGTGAATGTCGGGATCAGCTGTTTTTGCTGAACAACAGAGATGCCTACCATCGCCGGTCGGTCGCGCTCCATCACCGGACGAATCAGCATGGCGTAAACATCGCGATAAATATTGATCTGGTCGTCATCGAGAGATTCAATGATCTCGCTCGACATGAACGGTTTGTAAACGATGTCTGTCTCAATTGGTGGAAAACAAATTTGCGCAGGGTAATATCCCAACGAGATCAATGTCATTGTTTGGTGCAGACAGTTTGTAGCCCACTCCAACTGATCGATGTCATAGAAAGCCTGACTGCGCAAAATTTTCTTGGCGCGTTCAACATCGATTGAAAATTGTTCGAATAGTTCAGGCGTGCAGGTCAACAGCTTATCGAGCAGCTCTTGCTCTTCCTCGTCCAGTTCCCGCTTTTCCTGAACCTCTTGAAGGTGTTGTCTTTCGTGGGCTATGCGTTGGGCGACATGTTCCAGAAAACGCCGACTGAAAAACAGGTCATACATTTCCACGTTGACATCCATTTGCACCACTTCGTGTCCCGCAGGGCGCAACACCGAAGCCAGAGAAGGCAGGCTCAAATAAGGCTCTGAAGGTAACCAGTCGGGTGGAAATAGAAGTAAGTTTTTCATGTCAGGGCGTAGGCTCTGTTTTCAAAAAAATAATTGAATAACCTGAGATGCTTCGACAAGCTCAGCATGACAGTTTAAGCTGCCAGTTATTGTCGTGCTGAGCTTGTCGAAGCACCTTGTTTTTTAGTTTTTCCTGCTGGCCTGCCGCGCTAGCGGCCTAAGCTCGGCAAAGGACTTTCTCTTCTTCTGGAGCAGGCGGTTTTTTGCCGTTCAATGCTTCTTTGCCAAATTTATCTATATAGAGCAGAAAATGTTCGCGTGGTAACGTGCCCCAGATTTTTAGTGACTGAAAATACTCTTCCGCCATACGGATGCAGGTATCGTTCATTTCTACCGCTTCTTGTCGCGACATTCCTTCTTTTGCGACAAAGTCCAGGTTCATGGCGATATTTCTTTCAGGGTCTTCAATTATTTTTTCGATGGAAAACTTTTCAGGATATTGATAGCAACTCGAATCACGATTCAATAGAAACACACCTGGACCAAAAGAATGGATCGATTGCAGATTGTCTCTTAAAAAGTCGATGGTCTCCTGCGCTTCCGGTCGCGTTTCCGTTGGGAATCCGAAAAATAAAAACGAGTGGTTCCAGATTCCAGCGTTATGACTTTTCATCAAAACATCGTGTTCTACTTCCTTGGTTGTGCCCTTGTCGATGAGGGCCAACACTCGGTCGTTGGCACTTTCTAATCCAAACATGAGGAAGATGAATCCCGCCTGTTTCATTTTTCCGAACAACTCCTCGTCCATCACCTTTTCAAATTTTAGTAGGGCCAGTGAGCGTATTTCGACTCCACGCTCGATCATTTCTTCCGAGACATCATTTAACGAATGCGGGGATACCGCTTCATCAGAAAAAGTGAAATATTTCGTGTTGTACTTTTTCATTAATTTTTCCAACTCATCCACCATCGCCTTGGTTTTTTGTTTTCCGTAACGATGACCATAAACAAAGCTATGGGTACAAAAAGTACATTTACCCCAATAACAACCTCGGCTTTGCAACACAGGTAGAATGGGATAAGGAGAAAGATATTTATCCATCGGCAGGCCTTCGAAGTCCGGATTGGGCAATTCTTCGAACCTCAGTTCCACTCTTTCCTTGTTGTGCACGACTTCTCTGCCATCTAAATGTAATAGATTGGGAACGGTAGAAAGAGAATCGCCTGCCTTCAAAGCCGAAAGCAAACGGTGCACGGGTTCTTCCCCCTCGAAGGTGACAACACTGTGGCAAAAATCGTCAAAAAACTCCGGGTGACCGATCAACTGACCGGCGTTGACACTGAAAATTGGACCGCCCAACGTTATATGTAGATGAGGATATTTTTCTTTAATCATTCTCGCCAGCGTGAGGCCGGGGATGATTTGCGAAATACCTACAATCGAAATACCGACTACATCATAATCCTGCCAGTTTTCTGTAGACAGAAGAACGTTTTCATACAAATTGATAAAAGGGTTGGTGGCGGTATCGCGAGTGGTTTCGTGTGCTTTACGAGTCGACTCTTCGGCGCGGGTGCCGCTTTCAAAAGTGGACATACTTAATATTGCAGGCGCATGCGCATCAGAAACCAGTTTCAAAGCCGACTTGATGACCATATCGGCCTGCTGGTATGCGCCGAAATCGAAAAAGCGTTCCGGCGTTCTCATCACCGATTTGGCTTCTTCGACACCTTCAATAATACGATCTGAAAATTTGAGTCCCATGGACAAAACATCCAAATGCGACTTTTCCTTGATCGAAAGCGAACTCTGCGCTTTCAAAGACTGCTGCTGTTCCTTCAGCAAGTCCTCTGCCTGACGCAACAAAGGGGCAGATAGAAAATGGTCGTAAGACTCAATGTTGAAATCCCTTTGCGACACCTGCCATCCCTTGTCCTGCAAAAAAGCAGTTAAGTAAGGAGTGCTCAGATAAGGCTGAGTTGGGTACCACTGGGCCGGAAAAATCAATAATGTTTTCATGGTGTTACAATAATACCATTTTCCCCCCTAGCGAGGAAAGCAAAGTTAGCGAACCAAGCAAAAGGCTTGACGATAACAGTCCGTTTTATGGGAATAGACCTTTTGGCCCCACGCCGAGTGGTGGCTTAGTTCTTGACAAGAAGGGTCTCTGGTGAAATAATCCAGCTTACCTTCCCGCAATTCCCTCACTTGAAGGATGACTAACCATCTGATTTGGTTGAGAGACGCGGGTTTTTCGTATTTTTAAGAAGGAAAGATTGATGAAAAGAACATTTCAACCCAGTAATATCAAGAGAAAACGCGTGCACGGTTTCCGAAAACGTAGTGCTACCGTTGGTGGCAGACGTATTTTGGCTAATCGCAGACGAAAAGGAAGAAAAGTCCTGTCCGCCTGAAAACCTGAGAATAATGGGTGACTACTCGTTTACTAAACTCGAAAGGCTTACCAAAAGACCTGAGTTCCAAAAAGTTCTTGCCGAAGGTGAGAAAAAACGCATAGGAAGATTGTGCACTGTTTTTTCAATTCCAAATGGCTTGAATAGAAAAAGGCTGGGGATCATTGCATCTAAAAAAGTAGGCAATGCCGTAGCACGGAACCGGGTTAAAAGAGCCATTCGCGAAACATTTCGACAGATGAAACATCGCATGACTCCGGCAGTGGACATCGTTGTGATTTCCGGAAAAGAAATGGTTGCCGAGTCTTACAAGGTTATAGACGAAAAGCTTTCGAATGCCCTTCTGGCTATCAAGTGATTCCCCGATTTCAAATTTTCCCAGTCCGAAATAGGCCCTCAATGTTGAACCAGATTTTTCTTAAATTTGTCCGTGGGTATCAGCGGTGGATATCGCCTCTTTATATGCCGACCTGTCGTTTTTATCCTAGTTGTTCAGAGTATGCGGCGCAGGCTCTTCAGCGTTACTCTCTGATAAAAGCCGGTGGTTTGGTCAGTATACGAATTTTAAAATGCCATCCCTTTCATGAAGGTGGGGCAGACCCTTTGAAATAAAGCCATTTTTAAGGGCCAATTAATATCTGGTTTAATTTTTATCAGTTAAGTGGAGATTTGGTTTGGAAAAAAGATTATTGCTCGCCTTTGTTTTATCATTGGCGGTTTTTATTGGTTGGGGTGCTTTCATAGCACAATTCCAACCCCCGCCTGTTGAACAAACAGATCAATCTCAAGCTCCGGTAACAGCGCAGAGCCCTTCCGTACCGGGTTCTGTAACTCCGCCAGATTCTGCTAGCACAACTGGGGCTGTAAGCTCGCGTTCTCAATCCGACTCATCACAGCCAATGACTGCGGCGGTTTCCCCGTTTCCAGGAGAAGAAAAAGAAATTCAGGTCGATGTGGGTCAAACCCATTACGTATTTAGCAATAGAGGCGGTGTGTTGAAGCAAATTCTTCTACCGCGTTTTAACAACGATGATGGCGATACCATCAACCTTATCAATAATCCAGATAACTTAACGTCTGCTTTATCTCTCAAGTCAGACGATCCAGAAATCACTTCCATTCTGCAGAACGCTTACTACGAACCTTCGACGACTTCTATTGTTTTGGGAGAATCGAATCCCGAGGGTGTTCTCACTTTCACACTCAAACATGAGTCTGGACTGGAAGTGCTTCGAGAATATAAATTTCGTTACAATGATTATGCGTTGGAAATAAAAACACGCATTACAGCCTTACCGCTAGCCACCAAAAACCTGCAATATCAGATTGTGCTGGGACCCGAAATGGGCGGCAAAATATCTTCGCAAACCGATTACATTGTTTTCTCCGGCGCGACTATCTTTGCCAACAATGAACGCTTCGAGTATCCGCTGGAAGATTTAACCGCGCCCGTTTATCAACGGGGAGATTTAAAATGGGTGGCTTTCCAGAATAAATATTTTGGCTCCGCTCTTGTTCCTGTGCAAGGAACCAAGGCAGGGGTGGTCTATAAAGAAAAAGATCAGGTTTTCGTCGGGCTCGAATACGAGTCGGTTCAATCGGCGGCCACCGCTTCGCATATTTTTTATGCTGGCACGAAAGAGCTCGAAATTTTAGAAGAAAAAGGCAACCAGCTCGTTCGAATGATTGACTACGGGTGGTTTGGCAACAAGTTTGCTTTTCTCGTCAAACCTCTTTTAAAAGTACTCGCTTATTTCTATGGGGTCACACAAAATTACGGTTGGTCGATTATCTTTTTGACCGTTATCATCAAGTTATGTTTCTTCCCTCTGACACATAAAAGTTTCAAGTCCATGAAGGGCATGACAAAGATTCAGCCTTATGTGAAAGTGATTCAAGAAAGAAATAAAGATGACCGCAAGCAGATGAACGAAGAACTACTGGAACTTTATAAAAAACATAAAGTGAATCCGGTGGGGGGCTGTTTGCCTATGCTCTTGCAGATACCCGTTTTCATTGCTTTGTACCACGCTCTGTTTTTCTCGATTGAGCTACGTGGTGCGCCGTTCATAGGATGGATCACCGACCTGTCTGTAGCTGACCCTTATTATGTAACGCCGGTGCTCATGGGCATCACCATGTTCCTGCAACAAAGAATGACCCCTTCCATTGGCGACCCGATGCAGCAAAAAATAATGATGATTTTGCCCATCGTTTTTACGTTCCTGTTCGTTTCGTTTCCGGCAGGGCTGGTCATCTA
>JAJDBA010000047.1 GCA_029261675.1 Nitrospinaceae bacterium | reverse complement strand
TATCGATGCTGATACCAGCCTATGGTATATCGCATACCTTTACGATCAGGGCTACTCCATTAATGAAATAATTGCCCTTCAAACAGAAATTAATTCAGTCGTTTATGACCAGATTGAAGGGAAGTATGATGACAAACATCCTTCCTTTAATAGAATACAAAATCTATTGGGCTCTATTTATGATCATGTAGCTTCATAAAAAAGTAAGAACTCCCTCCTAGAAGAATAATAAATTATAAACATTTTCTCACTTTAATAAATGCTAGAAGAGGTAAAAAATATTTAAAAATTTAGGGACTTTTTTGTGACGCAAGAAAAACAAATTATTAAGCTCAAATCGATTAAGAAGGAGATCCAAAAAGGCCACTTCACAGACGCTTTTCAGGACCTAGTTACACTATCTGAACAAGAACATGATTTTACACTCCAATCAAGATATGCTTCACTTTTTAATTCTATACCTTCAGAAAAGTTGAAGCTTAAAGATTTGAGATTGGCGTTGTTAGCCACGAGTACCGTTGATCATTTCATTGATATATTAAAATTCTGGCTAGCTAAACAAGGTTTTAGAGTTGAGATATTTTCCTCTCCTTTTAATACAATTAGTCAAACTGTCCTAAATCCAAAAAGTGACTTATATGGCTTTGCCCCAGAGTTTGTTTGGATTTTTAATAATTATCGTGATGTAAAGCTTTCTGTCCCCTTTGGTGCTAGCCCAAGAGAATGTGATGCTGCAGTTGATATTATCATTAAGGAGTTTGTTGAACTTTGGGATGTCATAAGAAAACAATCATCCTGTCATATCTTGCAAAATAACATAGACCTGCCTAATTCCAGAATTTTTGGTAACCTTGAAGGCTCAGTTGGTTGGTCTCAAACCAGCCTTCTACGTAAATTTAATCTTTCTTTAGCTTTATCGTCTCGGCCAGGTGTTACTATTTTTGACATGGACTACCTTTCTTCTTTATTTGGAAAAAATGATTGGCACGATGCCCGCTACTGGCATTATTCAAAGCATGCCTTCTCCTTTGATGCAAGTGGCTTAGTAGCTTCACAAGCAGCGTCTTTAATTGCAGCAGGAAAAGTGGGAGCTAAAAAATGCCTAATTTTAGATCTTGATAATACCTTATGGGGTGGAGTTATAGGTGATGATGGGCTAAATGGTATTCAACTCGGACATGGGGCTGAGGGGGAAGCATTCCTAGAGTTTCAAAAGTATTTACTGGCACTCAAAAAAAGAGGTATCCTGCTTTCTATTTGCAGTAAAAATGAGGAAAATATTGCTAGCGATGTTTTTTTGAACCATCCAGATATGCTAATACAACTGGATGATATTGCAGTGTTCAAAGCTAATTGGAAAAACAAACCCGACAATATTCGAGATATTGCAGCGGCGCTTAATATTGGTCTTGATTCTATAGTTTTTATTGATGACAACCCTTTTGAGCGTCAACTTGTTCGAAAAATTTTACCTGAAGTGACCGTTGTTGACCTCCCAGAAGACCCGACATCATTTATTGGCGCAATTGAACGGGGGAGCTTTTTTGAATCTCTCGCTTTTTCCAATGAAGATTCAAATAGGAACCAATTCTATAAAGAAAATACTATAAGATCAGAACATCAGAAGCAATTTGTTAATCTTAATGAATTTCTTATTGATCTGGAAATGGAATCTGAAGTTGGGCAAGTGAATGAACAAAATTTGTCAAGATTTACTCAACTAATCAATAAGAGTAACCAATTTCATCTTACTACAACGCGTTATACTGAGGCACAAGTACGATCGATGATTAATGATAAAATGACTATCTTACGTTATTTTTGTTTAATAGATCGTTTTGGAAATAATGGGTTAATTTCGGCTCTAATCATTAAACTCCAGCCAGAGATTTTTTATGTAGACACTTGGGTTATGAGTTGTCGTGTTTTCTCAAGGGGAATGGAGGAATTTATTTGCAGTGAAATCATATCTATGGCTAAATTGGAAAAATCTAATTTTATTATAGGGAAATACATACCATCAAAAAAAAATAAAATTGTATCTTCTCTTTATGAACGTCTAGGTTTTAAACTCGCTAAAACAGAAGCGGGTGGCACGACATACTGGGAGTTAAACATGAAGGAACCATTGCCAAAATTTAGTCATACTATTAAACGAAGCGAAAGTAAAAATTTATCCCCAGAGAATTAGAGGTAAAATTTTGGAACGTCAAGAAATTGTTAATAAAATGAATAGTATTTTTTGTGACGTGTTTGATGATGATTCAATAAAAATTTCTGACAATATGACATCCTCTGATATTGAAGAGTGGGATTCATTAAATCAGATCACTCTTGTCGTTAACATTGAAAAAATATTCGATCTGAAGTTAAACCTGGTTGAAATTGGAAAACTAGAAAATACTGGTGAAATGATCGAGTTGATATCAAGAAAAATTAATCCTTAACTAGAGCCTTGTTCCTTATTCTAGAAAATTTTCCTTTCAACAATCATCCTCCTTACTATAAATAAGGTGATATTTTATCTTACTCTAATGGCTTCTCTCAGTTTTTAATGGTGACCGTAAAAAAAGTCACGGAAAAGGACTTTGAAAAACTCCTTCCTCTCTTATTCGAGTTAGATAGTCGAAAGCAGACTCAGGATGAATGGCTAGGTTTATTTAAAGCCGACTGGGATGATAATGAAAATTATTTTGGCTACGTGATGTATGATTGCGAAAATGCTGTTGGATTTTTAGGTTTATTGTTTAGTCAACGAACTCTTAATGATAATTTAATCAAGTTCTGCAATGTAACAAGTTGGGTTGTAAAAAAGAAATACCGAGGGAAAAGCCTTCATCTTTTTTTTCCTGTCCTCGAACTCGGCAACCATACCATCACTGTCCTCACTTGTAATTCTGGAACTCACGCCATAATGAAAAAATTAGGATTCGTTAATCTTGAAACTGGTCAAAGGATAATTTTTCCCTTACCCATTTCCTTAAATTTTAAATCTTCAACAAAAATCATATTTAACCTCTTGGAAATAGAAAAAAAACTAGAAGGGGAAACACTAAAACTATTCAATGATCATCGTAATTTAAATTGTTTCCACGTTATGATTTGTGGTCCCGAAGGTGAATGTTATTTAATTGGCTCCAGAACTATTAAAAAAAATATCCCACTGGTGCATATTCATTACATTAGTGACCATCGTTTTTTTTCATCTCATATTAATTTACTATCAGGACGTATTTGCTGGCGAATGAAAGCATTTGGTATATTGGTGGATGAAAGGCAATTGCATGGAGAGACTATTTTCCCTTCAATTTATTTTAGCCTACCACACCCTAGAGTATACAAATCGGATACTTTGAAAAGTGCGGACATAGATCTTCTTTATTCAGAATATCAAATCTTAAACTTATAATAGGAACTTATCATTGTTTCGTTCAGGTTTTTTCTGGTGAGTCCGTACAAGCTGCACAGAGGAATGGGGCGGGGGCTACCAAACAATCTCATAACTTTAAATGTTTAAATAGCTAATGTGATTCGAGTTTTTCGAGATGCCCAAAAAGTTGCCCCCGAATGTCAATAAACTCTATGGGGTAACTCTGGATAGTTAAAAGCAAAAACCCCAGAAAAATTGCTCGTTTTTGGATTCCCTGGGATGTTAAATTGGTGGAGGCGGGGGGAATCGAACCCCCGTCCGAAAGGTTTTAGACAAAGGCGTCTACATGCTTATCTTCTGATTTGAGTCTTGTCCCGACGAACTCCCAGAAGCAGGATTAAGTCGACACCAGTTCCTAAAAATCTCGTCCCATTTACTCGGAACATGTAAACAGAACCAGTTCGCTGAGTGACGTCCGACCCGTATCCCGCGAACATGGACGCGGCGGACGGTAACCGTTTAAATTAAGCGGCTACAGCTACATCATAATCGTTAGCGATTATATAAAAGCCGTTTTTTAACGGGCCAACGGCACCCCGTGCATGCAACCCTTGCTTCAGCTCTCCCGTCGAAACCGGATCGCCCCCCAATACATATTGGAATAGTACTCTACTTCTAATATATAGTAATAATGACAAGGTTTCAATGGATACCCAATCGGAGCCTCTGTTAAAATCTAGCCTGAATCATGATCCAGAAATCTTGAATTTTCTATCCTGAAACGAATTCTGTTTTATCATTATGGACAAACCCCAAAAAAAACTTACAATTCTATCTCTGCAATACCACTGCTATCCCGATGAAGTTGGCGGTGCCTGGGGACTGACTTATGAAATCAATAAGCGTCTTGTTACAAGAGGACATAATGTATATCAGATAACCTGTAAATCTTCCGAAAACCAACCATCACAAGAAGATATAGATGGGATTCAATATTACCGAGTTTCTTTCCGAGAAAGTAAAGGCATGCTACCCCTTTGGAAGGCTATGAGAAAAAAAGTAAAATCCATTTTAAAGCTTAAGTCCATTGATCTTATCCATATTCATAATCCGCTCATTGGGTTTCTTGTTTTGCTGCAACCCAGTTTATGGAAGGTTCCTAAGATTTATCATTTCCATAGTTCCTGGTTTGATGAAGAACGGATCAACGCTGTTGGTACTGCTCAAATACCCTTGGGGCTAAAATTTCGGCTGGAAATGATTCGAATTATGGAATGGGCGTGTTACAGATTTTCTAGAACCCTGCTTTTTCTGAGTGAATATTCTAAAAACCGTTTTAAAGACTATTATTCTCTATCCAACCCAGACCTCGTAATAATTCCAGGGGGTGTTGATTTGAATCATTTTCATCCCTTAAAGCCTGAAGAAAATAATAATGCGATTCGTGAAAAACTAAATCTGAAAAAAGATGTGCCGCTAATATTGACAGTACGAAGGTTAGAAGAAAGAATGGGACTGGAAAACTTGGTCTTAGCTGTCGAACTCCTGCTTAAAAAAAATCCGGACAAAACTTTTCAACTGGCAATGGTGGGAAAAGGAAGTTTACGGCAACGTCTGGAAAACCTGATAGCGGAAAAAAAACTAACAAATACCATCCGGCTTACAGGCTTAGTTCCCCGGGAAACTTTACCTCTTTATTTTAGAGTATCCGATTTGTTTGTTCTCCCCACAACAGCCATTGAAGGGTTCGGTTTGGTAACGGCGGAATCCTTTGCAAGTGGCCTGCCGGTAATGGGAACACCTGTTGGGGCAACGAAAGAAATTTTAGCTCTGGTCGATCAAAATCTGATCTTTCAAGGGACATCACCTGAGTCCCTGGCAAAAGGCATGGAACACTTTCTTAATAACTCAGAATACTATTCCAAATTAAAATTGAAGTGTAGGGAAACAGCTGAAAGGAATTATTCTTGGGAGAAGGTGGTGGATCAAACAGAAGAAGAATTTATAAAAAGTATTTTTGGCAATACTTCTTTATGAACCTAAAATCTCCAAAACTATTCCTGTCTTTATTAATTGTATTGATATATGGCAATACAATTTTAAACTCTTTCCATTTTGACGATATCCCTTCCATATTAGAAAAACCCTGGATCCGCGGGTGGGATAAGATACCTCAATTTATTTTCAGTGTTTTTCAGCGACCTCTGGTCATCCTCTCTTTTAATCTGAATTATGCCATCAGTGAATTTGCGGTATGGAGTTACCATATTTTTAATATTTGCTTTCATATATTAGCAAGTCTACTGGTATTTAAACTTGTTCAGCAGATCATGTTTTTTTTGAAAGATATTTCATCTAAAAAAAATCCATACCTTTTTTCATGGCCCTATATTACGGCATTGGTTTTTGCGCTTCATCCTCTCAGCACGCAATCCGTAACTTATATATCGAGCCGCTCATCAACTATGGCGACGATATTTTATCTTTCCGGTCTGATTTTATTTTTTAAAGGTTTCGGTGAGAGAAAATTTAATAAAAATCTAGGTCGTATCTATTTTTTTGGTGCTACTTTTTTTCTGTTGTTGGGGGGACTAACCAAAGAAATTATCGTTACACTCCCAGCGGCATTATTTGTTTTTCATTACTATTTTATTTCGAGAGAGAATCCAGGAAAGTGGATATCCCAAAATCTAAAATGGATTTTATTACTATTTATCCCTTTGTTAACGGGAGTGGCGTATAAACAATTTTTTGGTGGTGGGTTTTTAGCTGCGTCTTCAGCAAAATTACCTTCATCCACCTGGCTTTTGACGCAAACTTCTGTTGTCCCATTTGAATATTTTCGAAAATTTCTTTTTCCATTTAATTTGAACCTGGATGTCAACTTTCCTATTCTTAGCAATTGGTTAAATCCGAAAAATTGGCTGGGAATATTTTCTATGGGTCTTTTAATAACCTTGTGGGTTCGAATATCAATCGGTATTAAAACAAAGGGACCTTGGGAAATTGAAAAACGGTGTGCTGGATTTTCTCTGGCCTGGATATTCTTAACTCTTTTACCGACTTCCAGTTTTATTCCGCTATTAGACGCGGTGATGGAACATCGTACCTATCTACCTTTAGTCGGGTTTGCCCTACTGGCAACTTCTATTTTTAGTTGGGCCTATAGAACTGTGGTGAATCACACTTCAAACGACCTTCTCATATCTCTCGTGCACACAGGAATTCTTTTGGTTTTTGTTTTATTCTCTCTTATTGTTGTGGATAGAAACAAAGTCTGGAAAGATGAGTTGACATTGTGGGCAGATGCGAAGCAAAAGTCTTCGGGCCTTGTAAGACCTTACAACAACCTAGGTGAGGCTCATGATAAGTTGGGGAATTTTGATCAAGCAATTGAGGAATTTAAAGGGGCTCTAAAAATCAATCCTAATTATTTTTTTGGATTAAATAATCTTGGGAATATATATGGAAAGCAAGGAAAGTATGTTGAGGCGATAAACTATTTTCAAAAAGCCCTGGATCAAAAATCGGATTATAGTCCTGCGCATTATAATATTGCCCGAGCGTACCATCTCGTTGGCAAGAAGCGGGAAGCGGCAGAATCATACCGAAAAGCGATTCAGTTTAATCCTTATTTCGAGCAGGCATTTTACAATCTGGCCTATTTATCTATGGAGTTGAGTGGGTTTGACGAGGCCATAGAAAATTTTAATAAGTTCATAAAAATGCAACCCAACCATTCCAGAGCTCATTTTGGATTGGGTAATGCATTGATGATGAAAGGTCAGCTGGATCTTGCAATGTTTGAATATCGTATTTCGGGGAAACTGGATCCTACCTTTGCTCTTCCCTATATGAATATGGCCAATATTCAGATACAGACTAAAAATATTTCTGCTGCCATAGAAAACTATGAAAAGGCTTTAAAAATTAACCCCGGCTTGCCTGCCATTCATTTGAGTTTGGGTATGATTTACTACCAATTTATGAATAATGCTTCTAAAGCACTCGGTTATTTGAAAGAAGCTCTTCGTCTAGATCCAAGTCAGCAAGGTGCCGCACGGCTTAAATCTCTCATAGTCGAGCTGGAAAATAAGCAACCCGCATAAAATCATTCAATAAAAGAATCCGACAGAAATAATTTTGTTAGGTTCACTAGTCAAAATATACTAATCAGCAAACCGTTTTTGGTTCTCTTTTATAGTTGAGCCAAAGAACAGTGCCAAAAGTATAGGCATCAATGGCGCTAAAATTAAAATTTCAGGAGAAATGATGAATATAAAGAGAAACGTATTTGCTACGGGGAAACCTGGGCAAAGTCAATCATCAAAGCTCAACTCGTCTTTCAACATCAACAATGCTCTTGAAAATACCCGAAAACGTATGGGCCAATTTTTCAAAGGGAACCAAATTCTGGGAAGGAAAGGAACAATTGGTTGTGTTTCTCTCGAAATAACCCAACGCTGCAATCTGGATTGTTCATTATGCTATTTATCTGAGTCTTCTGCATTAGTAAAGGATATGCCGATTGAAGAGTTATATCGAAGATTAGATGAAATTATTAATGTCTATGGTCCCGGTACAAATGTTCAAATCAGTGGAGGTGATCCCACGCTCCGAGATAAGGCGGAGTTGCTGGCCATTGTAAGGTATGCAAGAAAAATAGGTTTGCACCCTGCGCTATTTACCAATGGAAAAAAATGTTCCAGAAAATTATTGGAAGAGCTTTCCGAGGCTGGGTTGAGCGATGTTGCGTTTCATGTTGATTTAACACAAAACTTGAAGGGCTACAAAACAGAAGCGGATCTCAATGAGCTGAGATCAGAATTAATTGAAAGAGCTCGCGGCCTTCCTCTTCTTGTGATTTTTAATACAACGGTTCACGAATCCAACTTTAAAGAGATACCAGCAGTCGTCGAATTCTTTATCAAAAACTCTGATGTGGTGGGCATGGCATCTTTTCAATTGCAGGCCGATACAGGCAGAGGAGTATTGCATCAACGACCAGAGCCTATTAGTTTGGAAACGGTACAGCAAAAGGTCTCCCAAGGAGCGAGTAATCTTTTGCCTTGGGATACGATTTTGATAGGGCATCCAAAGTGCCACACTTATGTTCCCACTCTAGCGGTGAACGGCAAGGCTTTTGGAATTATTGATGACGCGCTCATATTTTCTGACTTTCTTAGAGACTTTAGTAATGTTACACATGATCGACGAGAAGGTCCCAAGAAAATTGCTTGGACTTATTTAAAGAAATGCATCAGGCATCCGCAATGGATACTCCGTGCATTGACCTACTTTTTGCCTCGAATATGGGAAATAAAAAAAGATATAATTGCAGGCAAGGGACGAGCAAATAAAATTTCTTTTTTCATTCAAAATTTTATGGATAAGTCTAATTTAGACTCGGAACGGATAGATGCATGTTCATTTATGGTAATGACGAATGAAGGGCCAGTTTCGATGTGCAAGCATAATGCAAAACGCGATGATTATATTTTGCAACCCATTCAGATTGAAGATGGGGATAAAACATTTTATCCACTTCCATCCGCTAGAGAACCCGAATTGATTACCTTGGAATCTGAAACATTGGCAAATTAAAAATGGCGAATCCAATGTACAAGTCTTTTTCTTATTTTATTGCGCTACTTTTATTTTTTTCTGGTTGTGCCACCAAAGTAATATCTCCAGAATTTATTATTTCAAATGAAAACCAAGGGGGAGATTTTTATGGTTCGCGTTCTTGGAAAAAGACTCTTGAGAAATATGTAGACGTCGAAGGAAGGACGGCATTCAAAAAACTGGATTCAGATCATGTAGACCTACTTTTTTATTTAGACTATATAGCGAAAACAAGCCCTCAACTAAATCCAAAAAATTTTCCAGACAAGAAACATAAGTTGGCTTTCTATATTAACTCATATAATGCGCTGGCCATGTATGGGGTTGTGTACCATAAAATTCCAAAGGATTTTAACAGATTCATAGATCGTGCGCGGTTTTTCAAATTTACCGAATACAATATTGGCGGTAACCATATATCCCTTTATGATTACGAAAACAAAATTATTCGACCTTTGGGAGACCCGCGTGTTCACTTTGCGTTAAATTGTATGGTAGTTGATTGCCCTCGATTACCTGATAAACCCTTTGTCCCTGTAATGCTTGATTCTCAATTGAATGAAGCATCTGTAGAATTTTTAAATGATCCTAAAAAAGTATTTGTAGACCATTCCAAAAAAGAAGTGACAGTTTCCGAAATTCTAAAATTTTATGAAGAAGACTTTGTGAATCCAAAACAGGCGACATCTCTTTTAGAATATATAAACCGTTTTAGAAAAGAAAAAATACCTTCCTCCTATAGATTAGGGTTCTTCAAATATGACTGGACCGTTAACAGCCAATAAAAAATTAGAGCTAGGCCTGCGATATTTTATTGCCACGGTTTTGTTATTAACGGGAATAGGAAAATTGCTGGATGTCCCTGGCTTTATAAAAGTTATAGATACCTACAAAATAATACCCACATTTTTACAACCAGCTGTAGCGGTATTAATGGTTCTGGTTGAACTTAAGATTGCAGAAAACTTTTTTCGCAATATAAATATAAAAATAACTGCTTTGGCAGCCACAGCTTTGCACATCTGTTTTACCCTTTTAGCAACTCTGACACTCTTGCGTGGAATAGAGGTACCCAATTGTGGATGCTTCGGCGTTTTTTGGGCAAGACCTTTAACTTTTATAACTGTGGCGGAGGATATTTTTATGGTGGGGGTGTGCGTTCTTCTGGTAAAGCTCTTGCAAATAAAAGAAGGCCAGATTTAAAAGACGATTCTACTTAATAAAAATCGATTAACACCATAACGAACATGGATTAAATCGAACTTAATGTCCTTCCCCTTTAGTTCGGGGAATACGTTGCTATCCTGAAATGATTGTTCAGCATCCGGGTAATTATTGAAATATTTTTGGGATGTAGCAGAATCGTCAATGGCAGAGTACTCCTCTGTTTTACTATTCCAGACTCTTCCTGCAAGAAAAAAATAATCATCGATATCCACGTTTTTTTCGTTATCAACTGCTACGTTCATTTCAATACTCCTTAAATTTAAATCCCTAGATCGGTTTTAATATAATATTTTCACAAACTAAAGTCACGATTTTGATATATTATTTTTCGAGAAATTGAATAAAATAACTATAATTGAGGTCTAATAATAGAGGGCTGCCTATTTAAAGAAAGAGGTTAGTTCTACCCAAGGCGTATAAACTCTTAAGGGATAGAAGGTGATGTAAATCAGGGGGTTAAGCCTCTGATTCTTATTAATTTTAGAAGCAAAATTATTTTAAACAGGTGCCTTATGATGAAAAAACTGATATTGACTGCTCTCTTCCTGGTTGGATATTCTATTCCAGCCGCTGCTCAAAATTCTATCGAAAACTTATATTGCAGTGATTATCATGGAAATCGAGTTCAAATTATTCCAGATTCTTCCGCAAGACTGATTGCCGAAGCAGACATGGGTACTTATGGTGTACCGCAAATTCGGATCAATCCGATGCAGTTGAAGGATCTATCTCCAAATGCTAGAGCCTTTGCGGTGGGTCATGTTTGCGCAAATCTCACATTGGGCCATTTGGTAAGAGCAGTGGATAATATTTACGACCATTATGATCGGGTGGGGAACGCTGATTGCTCAGTTGCAGCGAAACTTTTTTACAGTGGTCAGGTAAACAAAGAAGGCATTGATGCTATCGAGGAGGAAATCAACCAGATGAGTCGAGAACAATGGTCTCATTTTCCAGGCCCCGTCCGTGTTGTGACTCTGAATAAGGTGTGTGAGTTAAAACCAATGGACTAGAAAGTTTCCAAATTTTAAAATTAGCCGCAGCTGGAAATATTCTTTCCAACTGCGACTTTTTTTTTGCCTATCCGCGCAAATTAACTTTTTGAAAGATTACTTATAGTTACCCGACGACTCGATAATGGGATTCCAATTTATGAACCACACGGGAAAGTAAAAGGGTGAGCAGTAGATAGGTCAATGCCACATAAGTATAGGTTTCAAAAAAGTTAAAATGTTTAGTGGCATATTCATTACCCACACGTAAAATATCAGAAATCGCCAAGACGGAAACTAAGCTGGTATCTTTCAGCATTCCCAGAGTCTGGTTGCCAATAGCTGGAATGATGGTTCGCATGGACTGTGGAAGGATGATTTGAGTCAAAGCCTGTTTTTCGTTCATGCCCAAACTGCGAGCCGCCTCGCCTTGCTCTTTCGGTATTGCCTCGATGCCTGCACGAAAAATATCTGCCATATAGGCCCCGTAGCTGAATCCAAAGCCCGCCACGGCTGCCACCAATGCAGGCATGTGAATGAACTCCCCCAATGCGTAATAGATATAAAATAAAAGAACAAGCAGCGGTACACCGCGAAGCAGCTCTGTATAAAAGGATACCGGAAGACGAATAGCTGGATTTTTAGAAAGTTTGCCCAGTCCGACCAGGAGTCCAACAAGAATAGCGGCAGCGCTACCCAGAAAAGTAACCAGTAATGTGTAAAAAATTCCGGCAGGTAAAAGCGATAATAGCTCCAGATATCCGCCGGATTGCTCGCTGGTAGAAAGAGCTTCCTTGGACGGCAGGTAAATTAAAAATACGACACTGATCAAAACAGCGATATTCCACGCTCCGGTTTGCGTGTTTATTTTTTTGTGCTTGGGCACTATTTCTGACATGAGGCTATATGTGATGAGCAACCTTGTTAAGGAACTTGAGCCGCCTGACCCAAGTCCCATTTTTTATGAAGCTGGGCAACGGTTCCATCTTCAATCAATTCTTTTAAGGCAGAGTTTACCTGGGCCATAAGTTTGGTATTATTTTTTCTAAAAACTACTGAATAAAATTCATCGGATAGAATTTCTCCAACCATTTTTATTTCTTTAAAAATAGGCTTATTTTTAAAGAACAGAGTTCCCGAACTTTCACCTAAAACTGCGTCAATTTTTCCATTGACCATATCGGTTATGGCGTGACCGTACATTTGATAACCTTTTGTTCGTACCGAAGATTCTTTTTCTAGGAAATAATAAGAGGTAGTTCCCACCTGAGCTCCAATCAACGCGTTGCTTTTCTTAGCATCTTCAAAAGACATTATGTCTTTTTGGCCTTTGTGGACGACTAGAGTAAGACCACTTTTAAGGTAGGGCATGCTGAAACTCATTCGTTGCTTTCTTTCTTCTAGAACCGTCACAGAACTTATGACCATATCAAACTTTTTAGTGATCAAGCCGCCAAAGAGCCCAGCCCACTCTACATTAACAAGGTGGACATTGAACTTTGCCTTATTCGCTATGGCACGTATTAAATCGGGTTCGAATCCGATCATATCATTTCCAACACTCATAAACGACATGGGCGGCAGTGTTGCATCGGTGGCAACAATATAGGTATCGCCTTTGTGGTCAACGTTGTTTTCACAACCTATAAATAGTCCGATAAAAAATAGAAAAATGATAGTACAGAAATATTTAATTTTCATTGATTTGAAATACATCAGAGACCGCAAACATTACGCGGACTCGATCTCCTGTTGAAATTTTACGCTGCATTGTTTTCCTGTGATGCAGGGAAACTTTAAAAATAGAACCATCGGCAAGCTCAACCTGATATCGCGTATGGCTTCCAAAAAAATCAATGCTGATGAGTCTCCCTTGGAGAGTGTTCATCGGCTCCTGATGTTTTTGGTCGGAATCGAAAAATATTTTTTCAGGACGCACATAGCATCGCTGTTCTTTACTTTCGTTGGCCCCAGTAATAAATTGAACCTTTCCATTTTTTCCTAAAGAAAGAGTAACCATGCTTCCGGTTTTCTGTTCGACGCTTCCATTGAGGCAGTTAATCTCCCCAAGAAAGTTAGCAACGAAGGAAGACGTTGGCCGCTCGTATAAATCAGCAGGAGTACCTGATTGCTTGATAGAACCTTTTTCCATGATGCACATTTTAGTCGCCATACTCATGGCTTCTTCCTGATCGTGAGTGACAAAAAGAAAAGTGATTCCCAAGGCTCTCTGCATTTCTACTAGTTCTTCCCGCAGATGTTTTCTCAAGCTGGGGTCAAGAGCAGAAAGAGGTTCATCGAGTAGTAGTATTTTAGGGCGATTGATAACCGCTCTTGCTAAAGCGACCCGTTGCGCTTCGCCGCCGCTGATATTTTGCGGATAGGAATTTTTTAAATCTCGCAAATGTGTGATTTCCAAAAGCTCATCAATTCGTTTTTCGATTTCAGATTCTGCCAGTTTTCTCACCCGTGGTCCCACAGCGATGTTGTCATAAATCGTCATATGTGGAAATAAGGCATAGTTTTGAAAGATCATCCCAACAGGTCTTTTTTCAATAGGTAGAGAACTTATTTCATCGCCCTCTATCCAAATCTTTCCTTTATCGGGAGACTCAAATCCCGCGATCATACGCAAAAGGGTTGATTTGCCACAACCGCTTTGGCCTAAAAGGGTGAACCTCTCGCCTTTTCCAATTTCCATAGAAATATCATGGAGCACGGATTTATCACCAAACGATTTAGAAATCGAATCCAGCTTTAACATTTAAGGTCTTTTTAAGGAAACAGAGTTGCAACACGCATGCATTTTATATAAATTCTCTAAGGAATTATACAAGCATTCGAGGAAGATAATATGCAGGTTTTGGTTATTGGTGGTGGCGGACGCGAACATGCACTGGTTTGGAAGATAAAACAAAGCTCAAGGGTCCAAAAAATCTTCTGCGCGCCAGGAAATGCGGGAACAGCAGAAATTGCTGAGAACCTCCCCATTGCGGCGGATGATATTGACAGCCTTCTTAAATTTGCGGTGGAAAATGATATTGGATTGACCGTGGTGGGTCCGGAACAACCCTTGGTAAAAGGAATCGTCGATCAATTCGAAGGAAAAGGTTTGCGTATTTTTGGTCCCAATGCCCGGGCAGCCGAATTGGAAGGTAGCAAATCTTTTTCTAAAGACATTATGAAAAAATATGGGCTTCCAACTGCAGAATATAAAACTTTTAACTCTGCAGATAGTGCAAGAAACTACATCGAAAGTAAAAATTGTCCACTGGTTGTAAAGGCAGATGGCCTTGCAGCAGGTAAAGGAGTGTTGTTGTGCCAAACGGCAGATGAAGCTCTGGCTGCTGTCGATTCGATAATGGGAGAGAGATCATTTGGTGAGGCAGGTGACCAAATCGTTATTGAAGAATTTTTAGAAGGAGAAGAAGTTTCTCTTTTGGCTTTTAGTGATGGGCAAACGGTTTTACTGATGGATTCAGCTCAGGACCATAAAGCCGCATATGATGGTGATAAGGGTCCAAACACAGGTGGCATGGGGGCTTATTCTCCGGCACCGGTTTTTACTGAGACAATGCGGCAAAAGGTTCGCGACAAAATCATGTTACCTATGATTCGAGCCATGCAGCAGGAAGGTAGACCTTATAAAGGAATTCTTTATGCCGGATTAATGTTGACTAAAACAGGCCCGCAGATTCTTGAGTTCAATGCCCGTTTTGGTGATCCTGAAACTCAACCCCTACTTGTTCGAATGGATAGCGATATTATTCCAATATTTGAAGCATGTATCGATGGAACGTTGGATAAATGCCCACTGCAGTGGAAAAACGAATCGTCTGTTTGCGTAGTGATGGCTGCAAAGGGTTATCCAAATTCTTATGAAAAAGGAAAGCCTATATCAGGATTGAAAGACGCCAACGCTCTTCCCGGTGTTGCGGTGTTTCATGCAGGCACTAAAGAACAAGACGGAGAGGTGCTAACTCATGGGGGAAGAGTTTTAGGCGTGACCGCTATCGGAGAAGATACGGCCACTGCCATCTCCCGTGCTTACGAAGCCGTAGAAAAAATTAAGTGGGATGGTATCCACTATAGAAAAGACATCGGCCATCGAGCTAGTAGTTGATTTTTTTGATGTAAATTATTACGGGAAACCCCGGCTTACCGATTTTCAAATTTTCAACAGTGAAGAACATTGAAAAGAGGAACATTGAAAATCGACTAAACTCCCAAGCCCGGAAATTTTAACCGGGATTTCCCTTTTTTTTCTTTGCCAGATACAAATGTTTTTGGCACTCATGCGAACAGTATTTTGAGTTTGGGTGCCGAGGATGAAATTCCCTCTTACACACCACGCAAATTTTATTGTAGAACTTTGTATTCTTATTCTCTTCAATAGCGGGTTCTTTAAAATTGTTTATTAAAGAACTGATCTTTTTAGTTGAAGGCTGATTGAAAAATTCTTTGCTTTCTTTGGTTACCTGATTTCCTCGTAATATTTTTTTAAGTTTTCCATTTTTGTCAAAGACCTTACATTCATAAGCCATAGTCTAGCCACCATTTCTAAGGCTCTATAAAACCTCTTATTGTTTTATTAATCGGAAAATATTCCATCCAGAATATCGGTCCGTTTTTGCATACTTCTCATTTTTATAAGTAAATACCTTAATCAGGCAATTGGGATTGTTTGTCTCTTTTTGTAAACCCATATGAATTAGATGCGGGCGGATTTTTAAAACAGTTTCATTTTGGTTGTTAACAGGTTTAATTTTTACGTACTGATAATTGGAAATAAATGAAGATTTATCAATTTCAAACTTTTGCGCTTCATCACTTTTTGAAATATATATTACTTCGCTATTATTTATTGAAAGAAACCTTAAATCTGTAGTCTCAGGATTATCAGTGGCCCATTTTCCTGATGCTGTTTTTGGACAACCCGATTCAAGCCATTCTTCATCGTTCCAAGCAAGTGAATAGCTGGGAGAAATAAAGAAGCTTAAAAGACCTACAAGAGAAAAAATAAGAGTGATGAATAGGTCTAAAAAATAATTGCGTTTTTTTGAAAGGTATTTTGGGTTAGCCATTTTAAAAAGATGAGTCTAAACAGAAGACTTTTTTGAAAAGTTAATAATATGATCTGATAAAAGATTTGAAAAAATATCCAGATCATAGGGCCAGGCATACTGAAAGTTCATTTTGGGGTACTTTAAGCGAAGAGCCTCAACTTCCTCAGGTATTTCCCTTTCTGAATGCGATCCGCCCGGAGTAATCATTGTGGTTATTAGGATGACTTCCGTAACATTCTCTTCGGCCAATTGGTCAGCTGCTTGTTCTATCGATGGAAAACAAAACTCATTGTAGGCCGTTTTCAATACATAACCCTCCAGCCGGGGGGCGAGATGAGAAGCAAGACTTTCTAATCCAGTTTTATAGGGATCTGATTCGGGTGTTCTTTCCCAGTTTCTAATAGTAGATTCCAGATCTTTTTCTTTTTCAGTTATTGGAGTTCCCATCCGTACTCTTTGTTTGTGGATTTTCATAAAATCTTCCACGATTCCTTTGGGAATATCGCTGGGCAATCCACCATGTCCTATAAGTATCACTGCTTGCTTGAGGTCTTCCATTTTTATACATTCCCCCTATATTCAAAAAATATTAAATTAGACTGCTGTTAGTAATTGTTTTTCAAAGTTTTCCAACCAATGGTTGAAAATATTAAAATCTTCCATCTTTGTGATTCCAGGTAAATTATCTGGAGTTCCTTTTCCCCCTGAAATAAGGGTTACATTCTTGTTCAATTCTGTTTTTATTTTTAGAAGGCAATCTTCTGGATCAAATAATTTTTTTCCGCAGGAAATGCTGAGACAAAGGAGTTTGGGATCAAAATTATTAGCAGTTGAAATAATATCTTCCAATGGGGTATTCAGACCCAGATAGATGATCTTCGCACCAGAAAGACTTGCAACAACAGCAGACATAAGTAGCCCCAGGTTATGGGTTTCTCCTGGCAAAGTTGCCATTAATAAACTCCAACCTTCTTTTCTACTATTCAGTTGTCTCCATTTAGGGGTGAGAAAACTTTCTATGCATTCTGTTGCAAAATGTTCGTGTGGAATAGAGAGTTCGCCGGACTCCCATCCCTTGCCTACTCTTTCAATTAAAGGGATCATGTATTCAATAATGAATTTGAGAGGGCCAGATTTATTCCATTGTTCATGAAAACCCTGAATAAGACAGTCGTCATCGAATTCATGAATCCCTTTTATCCAACGCTCAATTAACAGTTCGTTAGACGAGTTCTCATTTTCCTTAGTTGATTTGAGATTAGGATCGATTAAAGGTTTTAGTCCCATCAAACCATGCAATTCTTCCAAAGTACCAGAGACCACTTTACTGGCCCTATATCCCGACTCCAAAGCTTTGGCAATTGCCCTTAGTCTTGGAACATCTTCTTTGGGATACCGGCGATGACCGGAAGGCAACCTTTGGGAATGGGGGGTGCCGTATCGCTTTTCCCACATTCTCAATGTGTGAGTCGTTATTCCGGTCAGTCGTGCCAGTTCACCTATTGAAATCAAATTTTCCATTTTGCCAGTGTCAATCATAGGAATTGTGATCCCTTATATTTGAAACGAGATTAGATATTGTCCTTAACCGTATCTTTGTTCAAATCTGCCTTGGCGAGATTCTTTTGGTCAATGTGATTAAGGATGACTAGTCCACCAGAAGTTCTTTCTGCAAGAAAGTTGTGTCCGGAAATAGAAAGTTGGAATTTATTTCCAGGTTTAATTCCATATTCATTCAGTAAATCTTGTTCCAGATTGGTCAAGCCTACGGAGAGACTGCCCTTACCTTCAAACATATGTTTGAAGATTTTTGCATTGGTGGTATCTCCAAATACCCACTCAACTTGTAGACGGTCATGGTTATGCCCAGAGTGAAAATGTTTTTGCATAGAAACTTTGGAAACTTCTGAAACTTTTTTAAACGGAAGAATATCGCCGTTCATTGTTGTATTAAAAACTGAGGCATTCGTAATTTTAAGACCTGCTGAAGTTCTTTCGAATGTGACATCAATATTGTGAACGATAGAACTGAATTTATTTCCAACTTTGATTCCATAGTGATTGAACTTTTTCTGCTCGAAAGGATTTAAGCCAATAACTCCTGTGGGCTTTGTAGAATTTAAGTTTCTCTCAATTTTTGAATGTAGGTTTTCTGAAAACTGCCATTTGAATGGAACTGTAGAATGATCATGATTGGAATGGGCGAACACGGTGCCTGAGGTTATTAAGGTCAAAGAAGCGATTGCCAAAGTTTTGAAGATGGTTTGTTTTGCTATCATTGGTCTGTCCCCCTGATTTATAATTATAATTAAAAACTTAGAACTATGTATAGATTTAATATTATACAAATTATTAGATTTGTCAACATTAAATTAGACAAAAATGCTATTTTTGTATAGATTTATTGATAAATATTTGAAATATAAGGGTTTTTGTCTAAAATAAATTTTTAATAAAATTCTCTATGCTTATAAAGTAAGCGGTAGCAGTTGCCTGTTAGGGGAAAAGGTGCGTTGGAATGCGGAAGATAAGCGAGAAGCTGTTTTACTGGATGAATTGAGTAAATGTTTTGAATTTATTCCTGTCTGTCCTGAAGTCGAGGTGGGAATGGGTGTGACCGGTTCAACTTGTGGGGATATAAATGAGCAAAAAATACAGGGAAGGGAGAAGTGTTACCTGAAGAAGTGGTGGGTTTATTTGCTCAAGCACTCATGAAACACGCGCCGACATTGCCCATTATTGAAGAAGCTGAATTACGAAATCAGCAAGCACGCGAAAAATTTATTTCTCAGGTTCGTTGCGCTAATGGAGAAACGAGTGAACAATAGTGAAAGGTTGGCTCTGCTAGTCGAGTTGAAGTTCTTTGTCTTCGGACTCTACGGCTTCCATTTGTTTGTCGAACAACCGGTGCGAGAGATACCAGCAGCCCCATGAAACTACAACAACGGTGCCTAGTCCCAAACCGCCCCAGAGCAAAAGGTCATCGCTGGAAGATATACCCCGGAGAAAGATGAACGCGCCTAGTGGGAGCGCCATGACGAATCCGAAACAGGAAAGCAACATGGAGCTACGCGCATAATATTTGGGGCGCACATCAATATTGAGTTCCGGCAGATATTTTTTATTTTCAGGTAAAGCGGCGTCGAGCAGTTCAATTTCCCCTTCACACTTCGGGCAATATTGACCTCCCCAGAACGCATTCTTACACTGTAGACAAAACTTGACCATAGATTACTTTGTGTTTTTTTGAATAGCCTTTAGAATACCTCATTTATAATACTCCTACAACTTTTGCTCCCTTTTTATAGAAATGAATATGATAGATAAAAAAAAGATTGTAGTTTTAACGCACGGTGGTGTGGGTTCCGACCCGGCGCATGCTGATGGTACTGCCATTGCGGGGCAAATCGGGATGATGGGCCTACAAACAGGCGAGCCCGTTCTCGATGCCGCTTGCAATGCGGTGACTATTTTGGAAGACGATAACCGATTCAACGCAGGAGTGGGATCTCACCGCCGCGATGATGGTTCGGTACAAATGGATGCATCGTGCATGGACAGTTCTGGCACGTTCGGTTCCGTTGCCGCGTTAGAAGGATTCAGGAACCCTGTGCAAGTTGCGCGAATAGTGAGTCAGTCGGAATATCGGGTATTGGCAGGAGCGGGAGCAGCCAAGTTCGCATCAAATCAAGAGTGCAAAACGGTTGAACTGGATGAAATCAATAATACAGGAACAGATTTTTCAACAACCGACACCGTAGGTTGTGTTGTACGCGATGGAGATAAATTTGCCGCCGCGCTCAGTACAGGCGGTATTAACCAGGCACACTCAGGTCGGGTTGGCGATGTCCCATTAATTGGATGTGGACTTTATGCGGGACCCGAGGGAGCCGTCGCGACTACTGGAGAGGGAGAAGCCATTACAATGAAGATGACAGCCTTCCGTGCTTACCAACTCATCGAACAGGGCATGGACCCTAAAGCTATTGTTCCCACCGTAATTGATTGGTTTAAAGAACCGACTACAGCTTTTGGCATTATTGTTGTCAGTAAAACGGGTTTCGCCGGTGGCGCAAACCAGTGTATGGCCTGGACCGCATCTGAAATAGAAGTTCCCATCTAATTCACTACGGTTAAGGGAGGCTCGACGCCGAATGGTTATATAAATCGGCTGATGACGGTGGGGCCAAACAATTCAAACTGTTTTTCGAGAAAACCCGGAACCTCGCGAGGGTTAGTAAAATCTTTTCTTAATTTCTCAATGTCCAGCGGGGAATTATTATCAAATTTCTGAGGATCGGTATCAGATTCCTTTAGTTTTTCTTGGTTTAGAAAAAAGATATTCAGAATGTCGGAAGCTCGAGAATTCTCAAACTGATTCTCGGATTTCATAGAGGAGAAAAAATTCTGCAGAGAAAGAGAAGCACCTTCTGCTTTTTCCTGATTCAGAAAAAAGATATCCCGAATGTCAGAGGCGCGGGAATTTTCGAACGGATTTTTGGAATTGGCAGTTTGGTTTTTTGCGCCAGAGGTTGTTCGCAAAATTTGAAACTCGGCAAGTAACTTTTCAAAGCTCCCTCCGGCTACGGCATCCGCCTGCTTTTTTTGTGCCTCGCTCAATCCATTCTGGCAACTACAAATGTGGTTAACGCTTTCCATATAAAGCTTTACGGCTATTTAATGAAAAGGCTTGATGGATAAAAATGCCTGAAATAAAAGGCTCGCCAGAACCTATTGAAAAGGCGTGGGCTAAGACAATATTATTTTTAAATTAAAGAGCCGATCGTGGAGCAATAATGGGTCCGCCGCCGAGACTTTTCCACATAAGGAAAAACAGGGTGACCATTAGAACGGCAAGAACAGTCAGGACAATTTTTGTGGTTTTGCTCATTTTATCTCCAGTTAGTCGAGGTAGTTTGCAAATTAGGTATTGTTTAATCCACTCTCATCCTAATCTTCTCTTTCCAACTAAGAAAGAGCTTTTGTTTCCTCACCTATTCGAATGGTAGTAAAAAATCTAAAAATATTCTATCGCCGCTAATCATTACAACCGTCTGATTCATAATTTATCTCTATATATTGACATTTCTATAAAAACCTTGATTAAGGAAGGGTATTTTATTTTTGTGTCTTTCCTTTTTCTGAGATTAGTTTTTGTATCTCACTCCATAGTTCTTTTCTTCCTAAATGGCTCTTACTTGAATAGGTCACCGTTGCAAGAGTCTGATCTCCCATAAAGGCAGCTTTAATTATTTTGGTTTGCTTGCTACGCTCCGTCCCTGACAATTTATCCGATTTAGTAATGACCAAAATATAAGGCCTGCCCAGATCTTCAAGCCAATCTTTGAGCGTCAAGTCGAGTTCTGTAGGTTTACGGCGAATATCAACGATGAACACGATTGCCAACAAAGGATCTCGCTTAGTCAGATATTCTTCAATCATTACTTTCCACTTTTTTTGCAGGGCCGGGGTGACCCGCGCAAATCCATAGCCGGGAAGATCTGCAAACATCAATGTGTCATTAATTCGAAAAAAATTGATCTCTCTTGTTTTTCCAGGTGTCGAACTGATGCGAACTAGTTTTTTGCGATTTAAAAGAGAGCGGATCAGCGACGACTTGCCAACATTCGATCGCCCGACAAACGCAAACTCGGGATAAGGTTCTTTGGGGTATTGCTTCGCTGAAACAGCACCTGTTACAAACTCCGTGGTTATTACTTTCATTTTTTACGTTTTACTTTCCAAACTTGTTTATAACCAGACCCGATAATAGCTTAGGATAAAAAAATGTTGCCTTTTGTGGCAAGCGGATTCCCATCCCTGCTAAACGCCGCACCTCATCTATTTGAGTGGGATTCATAAAAAAAGCCACATCATAATCACCCTCATCGACCATAGTCATAGCCTCTTCTGAGTTTACCTTATAAGAAACATATTGTTGCTCTGCCGTATTGCGTGTATCAATACCCAGAACTTCCCGGAAAATGATGGCGTGCAATTGCATGACATCCAGAACCTGCAAATCTTTAGGCTCATCTTTATCCAGCAAAGGTAGAATATTTTTCGGGTCATGAGCCATCAATGTATAAACTTGTTTTCTACCCATATAAGCGCAGAAGGTGATGCGATCTTTTCCAAACTCTTGCAACCGCGATTTTATTTCAGCCGCACTCACTTCTGTGTTCCATGGAATCACATCAAAATACTCGCTCACCCGTTCTAAAAAATTCGCCAGATCAAACGGCGTCGGACTTTTTACAACGCGGTGAATTGGAAAAATGGACATCGAATCGGAGTCCATGTTTGTCAGAAACATCATCACATGGGCACTATCGACCACTTTATCTTCATTGTCTTTCGCAAAAGCCAGTGCTGTTTCATACCGATGGTGGCCATCTGCAATATATATTTTTTTATCACAGATCAAGTCGCAGACTTTTTGATTGCTTTCAGCATTGCTCAAACGCCAGAGTTTATGAACTACTTTGCTGTCATCAACGACCGCTAATGGTTTGGACTTTACACCCTCTTGAAGAAACGAGTCTACCTCACCTTTCGGGTCAGAATACAAACCGAATATGGGGCTAAAGTTGGCATGACAGGCATTGAGCAGTTTCGTGCGATCGGTTTTGGCCTTAGCAAGGGTAAATTCATGTGGGCAAATATTTCCTTCGCTAAAGTCCTCCGTTTTGACACGCGCAAAAAATCCAATGCGGCAGAAATTTTCTCCTTCAAACTCATATTCCTGACTATACAGATAAAGCCCCGGCTCGTTATCTCTCTTCAAAACACCTTCATTTATCCAGTCCTCAAAAACCTTCGCGGATCGTGTGTAACGATTGTCCGTTTCAGAATCTTTATCCGATTCTTTTCCCAGTATTAGTCGAACCACGTTATGTGGATTTTTTTGATACAACTCTTCCTGTTGATCTGGAGAAATCACATCATAAGGAGGAGCCGTAACTTCATCGAGGGAGCCTACAATTTCGAGGTTGTACAGCAAACCTTTGAAAGGAATGACTTCGATCATATTTTGATCTCACAGGAAATTTTTATCAGATATTTCATCCACTTTACATCGAAGTCGTTCGTTTGCCTATAGAGCTTCGCATTGGCATAGTTCTCGAATATAGCGCACGAGTTCATGGATCGTAGAATCGCTCAGGGTATTCCCCCACGCTGGCATGCAGGGTGCCCGTCCTACAGATAGACCGCCAAACTTGATCGCTTCAAAGAATTGTTCATCGGTTCGGGTTTCAAGATATTTGGCTTTGGTGTGGTTTCGAGGTGGCACGGTCAAAAACTTGGCATTGATACCATCGCCCTTACCCTGAATGCCGTGACACTGCGCACAATACCATTGATAGGTTTTGCGTGTTTTTTCTGTTACCACTACAGGTTCTTGAGTCGCCTCTGCTAAAGGGGCAGGTGAATGTGATTCGGCTTTCAGCGGAGGTTTAGGTGCCGGAGTTTTTTCGGAGGTTTTTTCGCCACAGCCTGTTATGCCTAATGCAATCAGAAAAATACAATAGTTCAAAATAAATTTGGGTGAACTTTTTTTCATGGGTCAGCGCTTATTTTCATTTTTCATCGTCATTAGGAACTGGGTAAGCTGTAAACGCTCCTCATCTTCCATCTTGTAAACAGGCATACGACTTTTATTTGAAAATGTTTTGGGACTCTTAAGCCAGCTTGCAGCCCAACGCGCCTGCAAACGGTTTCCCGCATTGACGAGAGAGGGGCCAGAAATCCCACCACGAACTTTTCCAGCAAGATTCAAACTTTGGTGACAGGAGATACAACTGAATGTACGCTCGAACTGGTATTTTATTTTCGCTTTTAGTCCTTTTGTTAAAGGCTCGAGGAGATTAACCTCTTCCGGCAGATCATAAAGCGTTAACGCCATCAACTCCTTAGTAATTTGCTCTGCATCCTTTTTAGAAACCGCAGGATGCTTCTGACTGTTTGCTTGTATCCCTTTCAGGAAATCAGGATCGCCAGTGCTCCCTGCACTTCTGATGGTTATAGGGTTTTGGAGGTATTGTTTCAGCCAGGAGGCCTGAAATTTATTTCCTGAATAAAATAAATCTGGCCCGCTTTTTTCAGTATCATCCTTGGACACGCGATGACATTCGGAGCATTCTTTTTCCTGAATCAAAGAAGCGTGGGAAAGAATTGGGCTACAAAGAAACCATCCACCCATCAGAATGTAAAGGAAACTTTTCATAGTGGAGTAGCTTCACTAGGTATCGGCAGAGGTTCGCTGACCGGGGGCTTACCCTTTTCCTGAAAGATGTCGTAGAGAAATTCAATGATTCCATCTTCTTCTTTATCAGGCTTCATCGTTTCGTTGCTTTCCTCTGATTCTTGCGGCTGCTCAGGTGCGAATTCTTCGGGAAGTTCTGGAGCTTCTTTTGGTTTTTCAATTTTAACAAACTGATTTTTTTCAGCGTTATAGAAAAGGTCTTCGCGAGGCTGCGATTGTCCCATATTATTTTCACGAAGCCGATGCCGAACATCATAGGGGAATTCTTTGCGACTCAATAGTCTTGAAAAATTCAGCTCCCGTAAATTCAGAGAGCGAAATGCCCGGTAGCGGTCTGAGGGTTTCTGCAAGGCAGTGATCTCTTCGCTGTTTAGAAAACGCGATTTATCTCCCGGAAAGAAAGTCTGTAATGCCTGACCGTTTGGATCTATTCCTTGCTTGAGTTGGAAGTCTGAATTTACCTGATTGTTCTGTTTTAATCCTGAGAAAAATTGTCCGGCATTCTGAATAGATTTTTTCAAACTATCCCCAAGCCCCACAGATAAAGAGTTTTGATGGCAACTTTCACAAGAGCGTACCGTTTTGCGAATCGTATGGGGTGAGTGATCCGTCCAAATCAAACCAGGGGAATCGTCAAGTGTTAAGGGAGGCTCTGCCCGTTTCGAAGGGAGACCTGATGGTCCTACTGGCTCGGTGATAAAATATTGATAACGAGGTTTCAGAATGGCATATTTCCCACGCGAATTCTTACCCATCACCATATCAGACCATCCAGCATCAGAGAACACGGTCCACCAGTATTCATCTAACATGCTGGCTTCAATTTTTTGTGGCAGTGATTTGGCTGTCGGCCAATCCAGCATCCCTGTTTTTTCAATTGAAGAATTTGACAATAAAGACTGCAGGGAAGGATCAGAGAGGTTCCAGTTTTTCCATTTTTCAGGGTTAAAATTTTCCTCTCGTATAACGTGCATGCCCCATTCTGTAGCTGCCCAACGTGCATGACAAGTGGCACATTCCATTTCCCGCATATGTTTTGGAATCTGGTGCGCTATAGAAGGCTTGAGGTTTTTAAGTAAAGGAATGTTGTGTTTCTTTCCTGAAACCTTTGAGATTAAAACCCATTTATTCTTTACCCGTTTAATATGCAACATAGGGGAACCGCTTGAATTAACTAAAACAGTATCTCCCGCGCGAATTTTTTTCTTCAGATTGGGATTAAGGTTGGTACTCGCGATCATTTTTTTTGTGTTCGGGTCCGATTCGATTAAAAGAAATTCTTCAGGAAGTTTTTCCTGGGTACCATGGCAATCAACACAACGGATCTGTACTCCAGAATGAAGCTGATCTGGTTCTACATCGGGTTTCATTTCAGCGCCAATATGGCAGTCGATGCAATGCATGCCTTTTTCACGATGAATATCGGGAACGAGAAATTCATGCTCTTTACCATATAGAACGGGTTTTTCTGCGTTGATCTGCTCCGGTGCTTCCTTTGGGCGTGAAGGTTTTGCAAATAGGCCTTCGAATTCTTGCCCCACTCCGTTATTGTTGTGACAATGCTCGCACTGCAAACTCGGAACAGCAACGGTGAACTTATGTAGCAAGGGATAGCCGCGTGAATTATTCAAAGAGTTTTCCGAAAATTTTCTGGCAAAACGATTTTGTTTGCCACTTTTATTTTGCAGCTTTTGTATAGCTCGGTCATGTGACAATGAGATTCCATCGTTCGAGTAAATCATATGACAGGAAGAACAACCCGATGCCCGGTAATCTCCGGGACGATGAGGGCTTTCTGATCCAATATGGCAACGCAGGCATTTGGCTCTGAGAAATCCGTCTACAGGGTGACCCGCTCCTGCACTGAGCAGGGCCTGTTCGTTATCATCCGGCTGCAATGAGAATGGAAGTTCATCCTCAGGTTGCGCGCCCCACCCGAAGCGGGTTATGTTGATCATTCTTTTAGCTGTCGACATCAGCGATCGCTCTACTTTGCGGACATGGTCACCATGACATTTCCCGCAAAATCGGGGAGCATTTTTTGCCGAGGATGGATTTGGTACAAGCCCTTTATGGGCATTCGGTAATGAACTGGATCGCCTGTTGCCACCATGGCAACGAACGCAGGAAAAACGATGGTTGTTGCTGATCCTCTCAATTCCCTGATGGCAGTTATAGCAGCCACCACGCCTTTCAAGGTATTCAATTTTCCCATACACATCTTCGAGTGAAAAGTTAGATTCTTTATAAAACTTTTCAATGAACTTGTTAGTGTCTCCATACGTTTGAAACTGAACTCCATCCAATGTTGTACCCGGTTGCAGGACTTTTTCTGAATTTCCCTGGAATCCTCTGACTCGATAAAAAGGGTCTTCGAAATCGGAAGCATCAATTTGAGTCTTAGGCGACGATGCTGGCATCTCAACCATTTCTTTGGTGTGCAATGTTTTTCCAGGCTTGGGAGTGATTTCTGTTTCTTGAATATCTTTCGTTTTGGATCCCGGTTTTAGAAAGAAGTCCAGTATCCCAGACGAATCTTTATCAGGCGGGGTATCAATCGATTCGTCAGTTGGCTTCCCATCAAAAAAGTCAGAGAAATCGTTTGTATCCTGGCCCGAAGAATAGGTAAGGAAGCTGCCAAGGCAGAGCCCTAATACAAAGATCAGCGACAGAAAAATTCGAAACAATTTATTCACGGTTGTGTTTGCTCTAGGTTCAATATTCTTTCACGCAGTTTACGGTGTTTCATTGTGCCTTCGAAGGCATAGCTTTTATTAATATTCTGATAAATGGGGTCATCATATTGATCGTGGCATGGAATGCAATTCCCCACTTTCAAAATTCTTATTATCTCTTTTTGGTTAAAAGGCCTGGCTATGAGTTGATGACTTCCGGCAAGAATTTCTCCTTGCATTGAGACTTTTGCTTCGGGATCAAATTTTGATGCCTTGACCCGTTCATCGGAATGGTTCAACGGAATCAAGGAATCATTTTTTCCGGTATTATTTGCGCCAATTTTCAAGTCGCCTTCTCCTAATCCTAAAGTTTTAGGAGACAAATGGCAACTTTCGCAGGAACGAACTTTTGTTCCTGTGGAATGAGGGTTTAACGAATAAGCAAGGTTTGCCCCCGATGTATTATGAGGATTGGTGAAAGGCCATTCCTTATATTCTCCACGGTGTTGTCCTGCAGGCCCCAATACGGGAATTGGATTTCCCTTTTCATCTAACAGTGAAAAATGCCTTTCGGGTTGCGCAAGCATCGGCGCAACTTTTCCACGAGGCCCTATCATAAGTGTCGGTTGTTGAACTTGCATAGGTGGTGCAATCTTCAAATCTAATTTATCCTGTCCTAATTTCATGGAGACATGGCAACCTGGACATCGAACCACCCATTGAGAATGGCAGGCGGTGCATTCCAATCGAGATCGGTGCTGTGGAATAAAATGGGCATCTGTATCTCGAACCAAAGGAATATTATAAACACGACCGCTACGTTTGCTAAGGGTAACCATTTTCCCGTTTTGAACTTTTACATTTGCCATTCGTCTTTTTCGTTCGGAAACAGCCATCGAGTCTCCAACAGAATTGGGTTCGCCCTCGTAGTTGTTACTGAGTCGAATTACCGCGTCTTTGGGATCGGTAACTTGAGATACCAGAGGATAGCTAGTGTCATCACCATGACAGGTTTCGCAACGAATTTCTACAGCTTGATGCTGTTTAGAATACAGGTTGCCATCTCCCATGATATCGCGTTGCGTGTGGCAGTCGATGCAATCCATACCACGAGCGGTATGGACATCAACCTGAACATTTCCCTGCCCTGCAAATAGAGGAGTTTCTATTACGGATTGTTCCTCTTCGCTTGTTATGACAACTTTTTCAGGATTCTCTTCAAGGTTTTTTAAGAACAATTCGTTTTCATCATCTATCACTTTTTCTTCTATAGGAATTTCAATTCTTTCTAGTCCTTTTTCGATAAACACTTCTTTTTGTAGTGGCTGATCGATATTTAGCTCGTCATTTATTTCTTCAGCGGGTTCGGTTGCCCCCTTCTCTCTAACCGGAGAAGGGTCATTGCCCAAAGGCTGCAAAGAAAATCCTCGATGGCATTGCACGCACACGGTGCGTTTTGGTAGAGCCTGAAGCTTGTGGAATTTTGCATGACCTGTTTGTGTTTTGGAGATAGTAGGATCATCGCCCTCATAGAGGCCTGTACTCGAATAAGTGAAATGACAAGCTGCGCAACCTTGGGACCGATATTGTCCCGGCGGCGGTGGGGAGTCTATATGGCATTGAAAACACTGTTGGCGCAAAAGGCGGTCACCGGGATTTTTTGAAATCGCGTGGATGTTTTTTTTATTCGATTTTGGGATATCCAAAGGAGAAAAGTAAGGCAGTTTTTCCAACTTTTCTAAAGCACCCCATTCATGTGGTGTATTGCCGTCTTTGTCTGCAATTTCTTCTGTTGCATAACGTGCGGTCTTTTTATTTTGTCCGGCCCATTGATAACGCAAGCCTGAAATCACTCCAGCCAGAGTATTCATCATAGATTTGTTTAATCGTTGAATATGGTTACGATCTTCCTCTGTATGGCCAGAGTGGCAATAAAGTTGCCCGCAGGATTGCTCAACCACAGTTAGGCTGGATGGGTTGCGCTTCCCGGTCCCAGCTTTGGGATCATATATTAATGTGGCGTGGGCTTGATCTTTGTTGAGGGATTCAGGTTCGCCGCCATGGCAGACAGTGCAACCAAACTCCGGTGGATGTGATGTGCTGACGGCAGAAATGCCATCGTGACAGGTGATGCAACGCTCTACTGAACGGTTTCTGTAACCAGCGACTTTTACCCAAGGGTAGTCGGGCAGAGTTGCGGTGACCTTTACCTCTTTGATGTGAGGTTCCTGGGTCCTCCAGAAATGCGCTTTTTCGTGATCGTTGGCATCGTCCGCTTTAGCTTGGAAAAGTTTTTGCTGCCAAAAAGTCCAATCTTCTTCCTGAGCATAGGCAGAGCAGACCCCTATCAGGGTAATCAGAAAAATTGCCAGTCCCTTTTTAAAAGTGAACACAATATTTTTGGAAGAGTAAGAGCGAAGTTAAGAAATCAACTGAGTCGTCTAATCAGACGGGCGAATCATATACAACGGAAACGCTGTCCAGATAACTGAGTAATTCATCGAGATGAGCTTGGATATCGTCGGGGGCTTTTTCTTTTGCTGCTTTTTCAATAGCGGCCCCAATCACACTGATGGGCATGAATCCATATCCGCCGCCCGAGCCTTTCATGGAATGACCGAGGGTGCGAATTTTTAACAAATCTGCATCTTTGAGTGCGGCGCCGATGGCTTTGATGTCTTTGCGACGATTTTGCAAGTAGCCTGGAATCAATTCTCGTAAATCAGGGTCGACATGTGCAATAATTTTTCCCACTGAGATTCCCCATTTTACCGAATCACGCTCTCAAGAGTGACGCTAGATTCAAAAAGAAAAGGTTTGTAGACAGTGTATCCGCATAAACCTTTCCCCAAGACATAGCCTACCCTGTAAAAGGGAGGGAATCAATAAATTGGATTATGAAAATAGTATAAGGCATCGTCCCCGGGATTAATGCTGTAATCGGGTAAGCTAGAACAATGCTCAAGAGTTACTTTCCAATTTGAACCTTCTTTGACAAAATTATAACTACAGACACTGTGCTGTCGCTCATCGGTATCATTCGATTTGGAGGTGATGCTACTGATTTCGTCAGCCAGCACATACCCGACCTTACTTCCTACATGTCCTGAGAGAATCTGGCGCTGAACCCGGCAATTAATATCTCGAAAATCTGCGATCATTTGACGATAATCTTTTACCCGATTTGCCAACAACGCGCGCTTATCATCTTCCATAATGACCAGACCTTGACCATAATGACTTGGAAGTTTTTCGGGTTGGGTACAAGCGAGACTATCAGTTTTTTTCAAGATAGCAGCAAACACATCCGTGTCTGCCGCAAAAGTATTATTGCTGATTACCAGAGATGAAATAAAAATCAGCCCGGTGAGAATAAAACGATTCATTGTGAAATTTCTCCAGATAAAAAATTTAAAATGTCTACCTGATTTGCTGTTAAACCTCATGAAAACGAGATCAATCAGGGGAAATCCTGTAAAATAATCTCAACTGTTTCGCCATCATGAGCCCAACCGAAATTACCCGTTCCCGCAAACGTAGTAATGATGCCTTTAGTATCCACTTTTCGGATACGGTTATTGCCCATGTCGGTAATGTATAAATTGCTCTTCGAATCGAATGTTATAGCCACTGGGCTTTTAAGCATGGCCTTGGTCGCGGGACCGCCATCGCCAGAATAACCCTGATAACCTGTTCCAGCTACCGTAACAATCTTCCCGTCCTTAGTGATTTTTCGGATAGTGTTTGAATTCATTCCTACTATATGAACTTCCCCCTCTGGGCTGACTTCCAAGTAATCTATATTGCGAATGCCTGCCTTCACTGCTGGCCCTCCATCGCCAGTGGCTTTGTGATTACCGTTGCCTGCGATGGTAGAGATGATACCCTTTGTATCAATTTTCCTTATCATATTATTGGCGCCATCCCCAATATACAAATTTCCTTCTTTGTCTGTGGCTAATGCACTGGGGTCTCGAAAGGCCGCTTCACTTGCAGGGCTGCCATCTCCATAATGAGACGACTCACCCGTTCCCGCGATGGTGGAGATGTTGCCTTTTGAGTCCATTTTGCGAATCTGGTGATTGAGCCGGTCAGAGATAAACATATTGCCTTTGTGATCGAAAGCGATATCTGAAAAGGTAGTGATGATAGCCAGTTCCCCAGTTTGCACCTTGCCTTTATACTTACTATTCGCTATCGATTTAAGGTATCTGGGAGTAACCGTATCAAGAGTTTTTCTCATGATCCCATTTTCATCAATCTTTCGAATCAGGCTCACAAATCCGCTTGGGCTGAGAATATACATTTCTCCTTTGTTGTTCAGTTTCAGCGAGGTGGCCCCATAAATTGAGGCTTCCATAGCGGGCATATTGTCACCGATATTTCCGCGGATGCCGTTGCCAGCAATGGTGTGGATAATGCCCTCTGGGGAAATCTTACGAATTCGGTAATTCCCTTTATCTGAAATCAACACATTGTCTTCTTTATCTACTGCGATACCATGTGGGAAACTCAGTGTAGCTCCTGTTGCAGGGCCGCCATCTCCGGCGAACATTTTTCTACCATTTCCTGCAATGGTTTTTACAGTACCGCGTTTCAAGTCTACGCTTCTAATGCGATAATGCGAGCGGTCGATCACCAGTAACTTGCCATCCGGATCTAATGTGACTCCGAAAGGAAGATGAAGGTTTGTATCGCGAGCCACTTCTGAATCTCCGTTGTAATCCTGTTTCCCGGTTCCAACAACGGTGGAGATCATGCCTTGTGAGTCCACTGCACGGATACGGTTATTTTCCCGGTCAGCAATATAAAGGGTGCCTTGATCATCGACTACGACACCTGTCGGCCCGGCAACACTGGCTCTATAAGCAGGTCCGTTATCACCCATCATAAAGTAGCCACCATCACCTGCCACGGTGGTAATGATTCCTTGCGTATTGACCTTGCGGACTCGGTTATTTCTGCGGTCAGCTATATAAAGGTTTCCCTTTCTATCCAGTGCTATCCCAAATGGCTTGTCTATGGAAGCTTTGAGGGCAGGGCCGTTATCTCCCTTAAAACCATCTTTTCCGCTTCCAGCATAGGTGCTGATTTTTCCACTGGAATCAATCACTCGAATCCGGTTATTGGATCGATCTGAAAAAAATATGTTGCCCTTGCCATCAATAGCTATTCCGGAAGGGAGGCTTATTTGTGCCCGCGTAGCCAAGCCGCCATCGCCGCTGAAACCGGCAGTTCCAGTTCCCGCGATCGTGGTGATAGTGCCTCGCGTGTCAACCTTGCGGATGCGATTATTGTTTCGGTCAGCGATATATAAATTCCCGCTTTTGTCGAATGCCAGTCCGGCAGGCACATTCAATCTGGCCTCGGTAGCCTTGCCACCATCGCCGCTGAAACCGGAAGAGCCAGTACCAACGTAAGTGGTCATATTCCCTTTAAGGTCAATACGACTGATAATATTATTATCGCGCATGGCAATATAAACGTTGCCTTTTTTATCCACGGCAATGCCATCTACGAGTGAAATTTCTGTTTTAGTGGCCGAAACTGTCTTAGCCAAGGCCTCGGCTCTTGGGAAAGCACATCCCAGGAAAAGAACCAAACCTGTCATTAAGTATAAATATTTTTTGAACATAGTTAGAAAACCTCAGTTGTAAGCCAAAAATATCGAAAAACTATTATTCTAAAATTCTTTCCTAAATTAAAAAAATGCCAGGATTGGTCGAACTTACCCGAGGGATTGATCGAATTTATCTGGCAAAGAAAAACCTTCATTAGTTTGAAGTTGATAATTATACGTTGACGATATTTGTTGTCAAATGAATTCAAGAACCTGTTTGGTTGATAGGTTTTTGCGCCCCTTATCCAGACAATTATTGACATGCTTTTTACTGGAATCAATCTGTTTTATCGATATTTTGAATGGTTTACGTTACACCAAAATCTACGAAAAAATAGTGCTTGGGAGATACGTTTTAACAAGATTAATTTGGACAGGTTTTGTGGAATTCCAACCACGAGAAAAATAGTGCGTGAGGGATTTTTACAAAACTGTTTATTTTTTTTTAAAACCCCGTTAAATGATGTAAACTGTTTGTATTCAAATACAAAGAGGTTTAGCCAAGCGGCTTGGTAGGTGAACGGTTATTCCATGCCGACCTATTATTTAGTTGAGAAGGAAGCTTCTATTATGCGTATTACTACCCTATTACTTATTTTTGTTTTATTTAATTTTACCTGGGTTCAAACCGCTATCGGCAATGATTTGCAGGTCTCACTTGAGAATGAAGTTGCGGGAATCACAACTGAAATGACCTTACTTCCTCACGCAACGGGAAATCTCGACCAACCGGATACCGAAACTGGAAAACCTTGGAGTTCAAGCTCCGCTCATGTCAGCAATATCGCTCTTGCAGAATCTCGCAGCAAGTTGCATACAGATCCCTATGCGAGTGCGGGTTTTATTTCAGATAACATGGTTTCAGTTGGCAAGGTATTAAAATTTTTCGACAATAAGCTCGCGGCAACCGGACCAGAAAAACTGTTCATCGATATTGGAAGACGGCAGGGACTGGAAGTGGGCGATAAGTTCACCGTTTACTCTCAAGAACGAACAATTCATCATCCGGTTTATGGCTTAAAAAGAGAACTATGGAAGTACAAACGACCACGTGCTGGTTTTCCACACAATGAGCTTTTTTCTTCTACGGGTAAACCTTTGGGTTCTCGAATCGTGATACACGGTGTGCTTGAAGTTACCGAGGTTGGAGACACTGCATCTTATGCAAATGTGTTAATAACTTACGATGAAATTAATCTAGGTGCATTTCTAACTCCCTATCAGGAAGTTGTCGAACCCTTATCCCCTAATAACAATGCTAAATTTCTTGAAGGTTACATTGTTGCAACCAAGCTGGATAAAATTGGTGTCGGGGTCGAAGACATTGTATACATTGATAAAGGGTGGGAGGATGGTGTTCATGCGGGCGACATTTTTGAGGTCTACCATATCCCGGAAATCGTAAAAGACTTCTGGTACAAAAAGAAACAAGAGAAAACTCCCTTGCTTCCAGACGTGCTGGGAGAATTAAAGATAGTAAAAACGGAGAAAAGAACAGCGACCGCTGTCATTGTTCAAAATAATTACGATATGCACGTGGGCAACAAGATAAGAAGCAAACGCTAGCCGGGCTCGATTTTGAGAAATCTTTTCTTGCCTACTTTAATCATGTATTCCTGATCTCCCGAAAACTCCTGATTCACATCTGAGACTTTTTCTCCGTTCACTGTTACCGATCCTTGCTGAATCAGTCTGCGGGCTGCCGAGGTACTATCGGTCAATTTATTTTCCTTGAGTATCGTGCAGATGCCACGCGTTTCCTGTCCCCACCCTGCGACGACGGGAATATCTTCAGGTATATTCTTTTTCTTAAACACATTTTCAAATTCACCTGCAGCGGCTTCAGCAGCTTCAGACGAATGATAGAGGGCGACAATTTCTCGGGCCAATTTCATTTTAGCGTTTTTGGGGTTCAACGCTCCTGACTTTGCCTGTTCCTGCATGGAGTCTAATTCATCTGTTGAAACCTGACTCAAAAGCTCGTAATACCGCCACATTAACTCATCGGAGATGGACATGATTTTGCCAAACATTTCATTTGGGGGATCAAAAACTCCAATGCTGTTATTTAGGCTCTTACTCATTTTTTGCACGCCATCAGTGCCTTCCAAAAGCGGCATAGTAAGAACGACCTGTGGTTTCTGCTCATAAGCCCGTTGCAGATCACGACCTACCAGCAAATTGAATTTCTGATCGGTGCCCCCCAACTCGACATCGGATTTCAGAGCAACAGAATCGTACCCCTGTATCAGGGGATACATCAGTTCATGGATAGAGACAGGGAGGTTCTTTGCCATCCTCTTTTGAAAATCATCTCTCTCCAGCATACGCGCTACCGTGTAGTGTGCGGCCAGCTCGATCATGTTTACGGATGTGAATTTCCCCATCCATTCGCTGTTGTAGGCAACCGTCGTTTTTTCGCTATCTAAAATTTTGAATACTTGTTCTAAATAAGTTTTGGCATTTTCCTGGACTTCTTCAGGCGTGAGGTTTTTTCTTGTTTCAGAGCGCCCTGTAGGATCGCCGATCATCCCTGTGAAATCGCCTATGAGGAAAATAACTTCGTGTCCCAAATCTTGAAACTGTTTCATCTTATGTAAGAGTACGGTATGCCCCAGATGCAGGTCAGGTGCCGTAGGATCAAACCCGGCTTTGATGCGCAAGGGTTTGTCCTTTGCCAACAATTTGGCGAGATCTTTTTCATCAATGATTTCAGATGTTCCCCGGCGCAGGGTTTTCAGCTGTTCTTCTACAGGCAACATAATCGGATGAATTGGAAGGTTAAAAATTAAATGCTAATATAAGGAATGGAAGCTAACATACCCCGAAATTAACTGCAACCGCCGCTTCAATTCACTGGAAAATAAAACCGTTGGAAAATTATTCTGAAAATTCAAACCCCCTCGATTCCACACAACCTTCAGGTCGCGCGCGAAAGTTCAAACAAGCGGGTTATGGGTTTCTCATTATGAACCTGATTTATCTGGTCGTGGTGGTGAAATTAATCCCGGCACTTAATTTTGATATGTCGGCTTTACTTTCATTTCTGGCTTATATCTTACTCCTGGGTTTTCTTACATATTACCTTTTGCAGGAGAAAAAACTTCTGGCTCAAGTTCTGACCGTTATTTTTGCGGGAAGGTCAGGCAACGCAATTTATTTGCTATTGGGTGACAATATTTTTCCTGCTGTTCCCTATTTTCTACCCTGCCTTTTGATCACATTTTATTTACTCGGACGCGCAGGCTGGGATTGGCCATAATGAACTCTTCTCCATTTACTAAATCTCAAAACCGGTTGTCTCTGCTCACTAATGCCGGAAAAAAATATTCAGGACTTGAACATTCCAAGTCACCTGAGTTATGCCAGCGGGTCACTGCTTTTTTTGATTACTTGAATGAGCATATCGGGTTTCCAGAAACAGATGAGGGCCGAGAAAATCAATCTGCCTTTAACCTATTGTTGCAAACCATTTACCCTGAAATCATGATTGACCTTGCCGATCTTATCTTTGTGCAACATGAACGACCGGCGGTTTATTTGAATCTTGACCACATTCATATGAACCTTAAAAAAAACGAGATAGTTCTATCGGCTTCCATAGATCAGATCAATGAAAAGTTTTCAATCCTGTTTCAAGAGCTGGCGAAAACAATTAGAGAAAATCCTCTGTTGTTCAGCGATACCCGAATGGTCCAATTGTTGAGTGAGAGCTACAGCATCTATCTTTTTCAAACAGAAAATTTTCCGTGGGACAATCCTATGGAGACGATTCCCCCAGGCTTGAAAAGTTCAATCATGGATGTCGCTACGGGGCTTGCTGGCTTTCGTCTGATTCATGACTGGCCTGAAAACTATCCGAAATTGATCCTTACTGACAATCTACCCTTCATCATTATGGGGCTAACCCATTTCGCAAAACTTTCTGGGAAAACCAATATCGAAATTTTAAATATTGATTTTCCTGACGGGCCCCTCGGGAAGAGTTGCGGCTGCATTCTCGCCAACAAGTTTTTGCATCACTTGCAAAGAGGTGACCGAAAAAAATTCCTGCAATGGGCAATAGAGGCCTTGGAGGTGGACGGATTACTATTGATTCTCGATACCGATCTCGAATGCCAGATATTAAGACGTGCGCGAAATCCAGAATACGGCGACAAGCTGATACATGGGTATAAAGAAACCCTTGTCGAGATCGAAGAAAATTTTTGCGAGACCTTGATAAAAGATGTAAGGCATGTGGGGTTTGATGTTTCGCATTTCGATTTCCATGAATACGAAGATGAAACAGATGCCTACAGTCAACATCCCGGCGATGATCTATCGATAAAGTTTATTGGCTTGGAAATTATGGCGAATAAAGTTTGATATGGTGGCGACATCACTCAAACCTGCGTAGACATTACGCTTTAATTAGCCACTTGCCGGATTTTAGAAGCTGCTTCCGACCCAAAGCGGACATTCACGAAGAGAGTGATAAAAGGCTGGAGATAGCCAATTCCTGTCAAAAGAGCCTCTTTTTAAATCTCTTAAAAACAATAATCGTGTTGGCACATGATCTTACCTTCTGGAAAATCTTAATCCCATCAATTGCTTATCCATGTAATCCCTAAAAAAATATAGTACAAGCAGTCCAAAAATTTAAGAAAGTAATAATAAGTTTTTCGCAGATCTAATTTTGAATGAAAAGAAATGGGTTTATAATACTAATTCATTCAAACCATTAATTTCTTGATGTCCACCAAACTTTTAACGAAAAAACCAACTAGCAATCTTTGGGTTTTGGTAGCCCAAACGTCATCATTTGGGGTATTGCTTCCTTTACTAGGCAGTGTTCTATTTTATCTGTTTTTCCCACAATTTAAATGGAGCAACGAGCCTCTCCATGCCTTAATTGAAACGTTGGGGGGCTTCATAGCAATATCTGTCGCTGGCTTGTTATTTTTATTAAATAACACCCAATATGGTCGAAAGCATCACTTCTGGATAGGGTGCGGACTTATTAGTATGGGTATTTTAGATATCTTTCATGCAGGTGTTCCAGTCGGCAACACTTTTGTATGGTTCCACAGTTTGGCCACATTTCTTGGAGGGGGATTTCTTGGTTTAGTTTGGATTGAGAATAAAGAATGGGTGCCTAATAATTTTAAATTAGCATTTGCATTCATTGGCGGGATATCTTTTTTGACAGCATCAGTATTCATAGTTTCTCCTGAGCTGGCTCCAGATATGCTCCATCAAGATACTTTCACTATTACCGCTCGAGCTTTGAATATTTTGGGAGGTATAGGGTTTTTGATTGCATCTGCTTGGCTCGCAAGGGAAGTTTGTTCGAGAGGGGAATGGGAAGATTATTTTTTGCTTGTACATTGTCTGCTATTTGGTTCGGCAGGTATTCTTTTTGAGTTATCAGAATTATGGGATGGCCCTTGGTGGTGGTGGCATTTTCTGAGGCTACTTGCCTATATTGCGGTATTTGGATTCGCTTTAAAGAATTATCAGCAAATACTTGATGAATTAAAAAATTTCAATGATCATTTAAATTTAAAAATAAAAGAGCGAACCAAACAACTTGAAGAAACCACTTTAGAGCTGGAAGTTAAAAATAAAGAGCTGTCAAGTTTTGCAAGTATTACTTCTCATGATTTAAAAAATCCCATCCGCAAGATTACAAATTATTGCGCCTTTATTGAGGATGAAGAGGAAAGTTTGTCTGAAACTACTAAGCAATATTTAAATAATATTGAGCTTGCGGCAAATCATGCAAGAAATTTAATAGAAGGTATACTGGAATACTCGAAATTGGGGCAGGATAAAATTGAATATAAACAATTAAATTTAAATGAAATAGTTTCTCAAATCATAAAAAACCTAGAATTAGAGTTAGCTGAAACGAAAGGAAAAATAGAATTTAATAATCTTCCAGATATTTTTGGCAATGAATTTCAAATAAAGCAATTATTTGAAAACTTGATTTCAAATTCCCTTAAGTATAGAAAAAAAGATGTTCCTCCTTTTATTAAAATCTATCCAGATAAAAAAAATAGGGATCATTATCAAATTATTGTGGAAGATAACGGAATCGGTTTTGATAATATTTTTGCAGCAAAAATATTTGATCCTTTTCAAAGACTTGACGGGGACATTAATACTTTGGGAAGCGGATTGGGTCTATCAATTTGCAAAAAAATAATGTTAGGTCATTTAGGTAATATTTTGGCAGAAGGAGAGATAAATAGCGGTGCGAAATTCAAACTAATATTTTCATTGATGGAAGGTAGAAAACAGAAATGAGTCTGAACCTTATAATTGTTGAAGACGATGAGCAGGACTATCAAATGTTTAATCGCACTTTAAAAAAATTTGATTTTCCGTTTGAATTGAAATGGCTCAAAGACGGGCTCGAAGCACAAAAGTATATAGAAAATTTTAATCTAACAATCCCTCAAAAAACTTTATTTTTTTTGGATATTAATTTACCCATGATTAACGGGTTAGAACTGGTTAAAAAAATAAAGGACAACCCCTCAATCAGGGCAAGCATTGTTGTAATGCTTTCAAGTTCGGATCAGAAAAATGATATTGAAACTGCCAAACAAAATGGAGCAGATTATTACATGATAAAACCTTGTGGAAGGGATGAAATAATTGAATTTAAAAATAAGCTCAATTCCATCTTTAAAAACCTGGTTTAGATAAAAAACCAATTTCCAACACGTTGCTAGTTCGCAACCTAATTTTGTCAAACCCTTAAACTTCAATGATCGAGTTAGCGCATGATCTTTATTAATGTGATTTTAAAATTTAACTTCTAAATGAAAGCCAACTGATAACCAATCAGTAGCCATAATGTGATACATGGAATATTGAACTTCGTGCAGATTTTTTTGGAAGTAGCACCGAGCGAATTTACAATTTAAATTAGGTCGAACAAACCTTAATTTTCGATAATGGTTAGGGGTTCAAATGTTTTTTAAGAGATTTCCATTCTTGTTGTGTGGCTTGGCTGGCTTTGTTTTCCATTTCTCGATAGATCGCTATTACTTTTTTGCCTAAAGGAGTCAGTTCTGCGCCACCTCCGCCTTTCCCCCCTGTTGCGCTTATTACTAATGGTTTTTTAAAACAGCGGTTCATGGTATCGACCATATCCCAGGCACGTCGGTAGCTGAGGTGGTTTTGCCTTGCCGCTTGCGATATGGACCCCTCTTGGTCAATGGCTTCCAGTAAGTCCACTTTCCCAGGTCCCAAGGCAATGAGATCACCTGACATGATTCGGTAGCGGGAACGACAATTGAGGGACTTTGGTTTCGACAATTTTTGATCCTGTTATTTATTTAGTCGGACGAGTCCCAATACATTTGGAACAGGTCTGGAAAAAGTATTTTCGTCATGCTCTCTGGAACCGGTGGAATAACTTCCAATGAACTCATGTTCTTCTTTTCCTGTGTTTATATATAGCTGGGCATCTGCACCCCCCTCAACATACATTGCGCGTTTTAAATCTATCGGAAGTTGCAAAAGCATATTGATTAATTCGTGAGTAGGGTAAGGAGATCGAACATGAATGAACAAAACTCTCCCTTGACGGTCTGTGCCTATCGCAGCTGTACTCCACATTTTTTTTTGGGGTGCCCATACGTTTTCCCCTTTGCAGGAAACCATACGGATACTTTGGACCAAGGTTGCATATTGTTTTCGAAGGGCACCGAAATCTTCACATTCTCGATCAATTATTCTTACTGTGGAAATATTTTTTTCAGTTGGATCAAAGGCCAGAACAGTTTTGTCCTTAGACACCCAGGTGCTATTCACATGTTTCCCGGTTTTCATATAAGAAACGCTCGACACCTTATTTTTCTGGTACATGCTGGCATTGATAGCGGCCACAAGAGCGTTTTGTTGCGCCCATTTTTTTACAGAATGTCTTTTGGGGGAGGGTAAGGCAGAAGAATTTAACAGCTTCAGGGAGAAAAATCGGGTATCAGCCCGCAAAACTCGGATCAATGAATCACCGAAGGCTGATTTTTTCGGAGCCGTAAATACTCCTAAATCCAGACCTGGCTCGAGATTCTTCCAGGCTGTTGAATTTACTGAGTCCGCGAAACTCACTGCTGGCTGATATATCCCAAATGCAGAAAGCAGAAGTAAACCCATGACGCATTTTCGGGTTTTAGGAGGAAAATATCTCAAAATTTTAGAGGTTTTTTGCTCTTTTTCCATATCCCTATTATCGAAAATCCCACAGCAACAGTTTCCAGAAGTATAGACCTTCCTTCTTCCTGTTTATAGCTTACGGGAGGAGTTTCTTAAATGATAGCATTGATTTTATTTCTGTTTTCGTACATAATAATAAAAAAATTTATCTTTTTGAGACACTTTTTTGTTGCCTGATTTGAACCGACAATGGGGTGATATTTGCAAAAAACATACATAATAATTGATAAGGGTGATTTTTCCCCTTTGAAAAATATTTTCGAAGTGTTTTTAAATTTTAGGTGGCATTTCCAGTTTATTAATTGTTCACCTTTATTTACGAGGAGTTTATGAAAATCATTTCTAAAGTACTTATGTTGATGGCAGTGGTCGCATTTGTAGGCTGTGCAGGGCAACCTGGCGGCGGATCTACCGCTAGCGTTGCAAGCTCAAGCAAGGCTCTTTCAATCACAACACCAGCGACTCTCACTAATGTGAGCAGTCCGTTACAAGTTTGCATGGCAACCAATGGTTACACTGTTGAGCCTGCGAAGAATGGTGTGAACCCAGGTAAAGGGCATCATCATTTATTGATTGATGTGCCAATTCCATCTGACTTGAGCAAGCCTATTGGCAAAGATGGAAATCATGTTCATATGGGTGATGGTTCAAAATGTAAAACATTGAACTTGTCCAAGGGACAACACACGATCACCGCTCTTTTTGCACAGGGTAATCACGTTCCTTACAATCCTCCGGTATCAGATGCAGTGACCGTAACGGTTGTACATGTAGCACCCTAACTGTTACACAGGTAAAACAATTCTATTAGGAATAGTTTTACTGGAAAAATTTAATTCCATCCCCGAGAATGGGGGTGGAATTTTTTTTTGACCTCTCTTCAGGTATTCTATGGCAAATACACCTAAAGCTTCAGGTCCGGTTTTCTCTGACGATCACCTGATCAACCTCTATTACATAAACGAGCTCTACCGAAATATCGGTACAGAGGTCACGCGTCGGCTAGAAGAAGTTTATGGGGTTGTTATTTCTTTGACTTCAGGTATCTGGGGAGGAACCTATTTGATTGCCAAACCCAATGGGATGGCGCGTCGGCGAATATGGAGGCTCTATTCCATAGTAAACCTGCCGCAAAATAGCCCGCTGGACAAACATGAGAATATGGAAAAGCTCGTCGCTATTTATGCTGATGTTTATAAGGAAGCCTTTGCTCCCTACCAACTCGAACTTGAATTAAAAATGTGGGGCGGCACATTACCGCATAGCAACAAAGACAAGCTCAGTTTGACCATGCATATGGAAGATGCGACGAATAGAATTCGATGGCTGAGAACTTTTTTTGTCTGGAATAAAGTTCCTTGGGAAGAATCTATCATCAGCGATACGGTAAGAATTTTAAAGGAATACAAACCTTATTTTGATTTAAAAAAAGGGCCTGTCAAAAAAGATCCCAAAGATATTAAATATCTCTTGCAAGATATCATCATTATCTACCGAACTCTTGAGAATGCATGCAGTGAGGACTTTCGAGAGCACGCGACCCCTATTATCGATGCTATGATGCAGGCTTTCATGGAAGGACTCCACGAACCCAAAAAGATAGATGAATTATATAAAATGGTTTTTAATAATGCTCTGATTTACGGATTCGAAGAAAGTCTGGAAGGTCCGTTTAAAAAAGCGGGTCTGGATATACGCAAGATAGGAAGCTGGCCTGTAGAAAAAATTAACTGGATCCCTGATGAGTTAAAAGAGAAACTCATCCCACCTATACAAGATATTTTTAATGGATTTGAAAAAGAACTGGCAGTGTCTGGGGAATGAACGATCTCGCCGCAAGCGGACGGGGTACCCTACAAAGATTTTTATTTAAAACGCGTGGCGAGCCACGGAGAATAAAACCCACTTGTGGGATTCAAAACTTTAATACTAGAGCTCTAACGCTGAAACGAAATCTGCAAGGCTGGGGAAAACCATTTCCGCATTTTTAAAATCTATATTCCGGTTCAGTTCGTTTTGTAAAATAATACAAGGTATCCCCGCTTCGTTTGCCGCATTCATGCCTTTCAAAGCATCTTCCAGAACAAAGCACTCTGCAGGCAAACAGCCCAGTTTCTTGGCCGCGTTCAAAAAAATATCTGGGAACGGTTTCTCCCGTTTGGCGGATTCTTTACCAAGAATAACAGGAATCAGATCCAACGCACCGGCATTCCGCAAAATATGCCGGATATCCGTAGCCCAAGACCCAGAAGCAATCGCCAGTTTATGCCGTACAGACAATTGCTCAATCAGAGTTACAGAATCAGGAAAAAGCTTAATTTCTCCACTTTCACAAAATTGGGTATACACTTCAAATTTTTGCTTTCGCATTTCTACTGGGTCAACATCCAGCTTGAGTTTATGGCGTTCAATTTCTCCGGCTATGCCTTTTCCTTTGGAGGTCCATTCAACCCAATACTCTTTTTTATCAAGCGTATGTCCGTATCTTTCAAAAACTTCATTATAAGCTTTGTAATGAAATGGTTCCGAGTCGGCAAGCAACCCATCAAAGTCCAAGATTGCGGCTTTGGAATTTTTGAGAAGGGTATGAAGTTTTGTTTTGCGGTCTGCGAAAGAAGTTTTCACTCTAGTATCTTTCCAAAGCGTTCAAACCGAACCCAGCTTTCCAGTTGATTCCAAGACCAGTAAATCATCAAAGCTTTTCCGCGCACTTTCTTAATATCCAGAAACCCCCAATAGCGACTATCCTGACTATTCTCACGGTTGTCCCCCATCATAAACACATGACCATCGGGAACCAGTACCGGTCCAAAATCATCGCGTGGCACCAGCGGGCTTTCAGAAGGCGGTTTTGTATGTCGCGCGTGCAGATCTTCGTATGGCTTGCCGTTGATAAAAATTTTCTGACGACGAACTTCTAGTAAATCGCCCGGAACACCAATCACTCTTTTAATGAAATCACGTGTCTCGTCTTTAGGAAACTTGAATACAATAATGTCTCCACGCTCGGGTTCGCTGGGGAACAAAATAATGTCATCAAATAATTTAATATTGAGAAAAGGAACCTCGTTGGGAATATGTGTCCCGTATGCAAATTTTGAAACAAGAATATGGTCCCCGATCAACAGAGTCGTTTCCATCGAACCGGAAGGAATTTTAAAAGCCTGTACGGCAAACGTGCGGATGAAAAGAGCAAGAAGAAGTGCAATGAAAATTGCTTCGGCATATTCACGGGTAATGCTCTTTTTGGGGGCGGTGCCGCCTTCAATATTTTCAGTTGTCTTATTTGTCATCTGTCCTCAATACAGCTAGAAACGCTTCCTGAGGAATCTCTACACTTCCAATCTGCTTCATCTTCTTCTTTCCTTCTTTTTGCTTTTCAAGCAGCTTTCGTTTTCGGGTAATGTCTCCACCATAACATTTTGCCAGAACATTTTTTCTCAGTGCCTTGACGGTTTCACGCGCAATGACCTTACTGCCAATGGCAGCTTGAATTGCCACCTCAAACATTTGTCGGGGTATCTGTTGCTTGAGCTTTTTAGCTAAGTCGCGACCCAGAAAAAATGCTTTATCTTTATGAGCTATTAAAGACAAGGCATCCACCAATTCTCCATTCAAGAGAATATCCAACTTTACCAGACTGGATGTCCTGAAATCTATAAAATCGTAATCACATGAAGCGTAACCCTTGGTGGAAGATTTTAGTTTGTCATAAAAGTCCAGCACGATTTCGTTGAAAGGCAATTCGTATTCCAGTAGAACCGTTTCTGGATTCAGGTATTCCATTTTTCTCTGGATGCCGCGCCGATCTCTAACCAGCCCCATAACAACGCCAATATATTCATCGGGTAAAATTATAGTTCCCATAACATAGGGTTCTTCCAGATGGTCTATATTTTTTTGTTCTTTCAGTTTGGTAGGGTTGTCGATCATTATCGTTTTACCATCGGTGGTGATAAGCTTATAAATAACCGTGGGGGCGGTAGTGAGAAGATCCACTTTATATTCCCGCTCAATTCGTTCGCGTATGATTTCCATATGCAGCAGTCCGAGAAACCCACAGCGAAAGCCGAATCCCAATGCAGTCGATGTTTCTGCTTCATAGGAAAATGAAGCATCATTCAGTGTTAATTTTTTCAGCGCGTCTCGCAGGTCTTCATAATCATCTCCGCTGATTGGGTAGAGCCCACTGAACACCATGGGCTTGACCTCTTTATATCCTGGCAAGGGGCTTTCGCATGGAGCTTTGGCATGCGTGATGGTATCGCCTACTTTAGTTTGATCCAGTTCTTTAATCCCCGCTATCAGATATCCGACTTCTCCGGCTTGCAATTTGGGTTTAGGTTCCTGCTTAGGATTATATGCCCCCAACTCTTCCACCACAAACTGGTTACCCGTTGCCATCATGGTGATTTCATCATTCACCTTGATTGTTCCATGCTGAACTTTAATGAGGATAATGACCCCACGAAAAGCATCGTACCAAGCATCGAATAACAATATTTGTAGTGCGCCGGACTCGTCGCCTTCAGGTGATGGGATAAGCTTTGTTACTGATTCCATTAATTCATCAATTCCTATTCCTTCCTTTGCGCTCACCAACACAGCACTGTCAGATTCGATCTGTAAAACGTCTTCCAGTTGTTCTTTTATAAATTCCGGATCTGCGCTTGGAAGATCAATCTTGTTGATAACAGGAATCACCGCCAAATCGTGTTGCATGGCGAGATTCAAATTGGCGATGGTTTGCGCCTGAATGCCCTGCGTTGCATCGATTACCAGCAGCACGCCTTCACATGCGGCGAGACTGCGCGACACTTCATAAGTGAAATCAACATGCCCTGGTGTGTCGATCATATTGAAGACAAAATCACCGTCATTTTTAGACGCATATTTCAAACAAACCGTTTGCGCCTTGATAGTTATCCCGCGCTCACGTTCGAGATCCATATTGTCCAATACCTGATCTTTCATTTCGCGCTGGGAGAGCGCAGATGTGGCAAGTATGAGTTTGTCCGCAAGGGTAGATTTGCCATGGTCGATATGGGCAATGATAGAAAAATTTCTTAATTTCTTTTGATCCATAATTTTTTTAAACTTGTAACATTGCCAGTTATAACTTCCGGCAAAAATTGGAATTATTTTTTCCTGGGGATATTATAATGACAGATGCAATTAGTGCGAAGTGCGCACCATTTTACGGGAGGGAGAAAATGCCTCGCTGTATTCTTCAATGCTGGTAAGGGGAGTTGCCTTTAAATATTCCTGCCATTCCTCAAACCGGGTTTTCATTGCTTCATAATCTTTTGCATTATCAATATCCAGAGCGGCTCCCGGAAAAGGTACTTCAAGAGCCGAAAACCGGGTCTTCATAATAGTCGAAATTGATTCTTCTAATTCTTTTTTGGGGTTCAACTTCCTAAAATAATCTACCACGAACTCAAGACCCAGTCCGCCAAAAAACAAGCACAACTGTAAGCCGATGTAGTTTTTGTAATGTTTCGCCTTATCTTTGCCGAATACCGACAGGCCGAACAGCACCAGGTTTTTAAAGTTTCTTTGGTAGCGGTATTGATACATTTTTTGGATGTATTCCCGGTTCTCAATACGCAGAGGTTTGACCAGATGCAGGTTGTTGATGCGGAAACTGTCTTCCTGAATATGCAAATAAGCCATTTTGATTCCGGGCTTACTCGCCTGAGGATAAAAATGCCGCAGTTTTTCACGCGACACCAGACCAAGCACATGGTCGTAACGATCCATATCAGCGTGGGAAATGAAATGTTCGACTTCCTGTGGTGTGATCAAGGGCGCATCGCAAGGCACAATCAATACGGCCTTGTCGCGGTGAGGAGTTGTGTCTACGTCTTTTAGCTCAACTTGCTGAGACTGCAAAAATGTTTGCCAGACATTTTCATACAAATTGGCCTTTTGCTCGACAACATGAATGCGTTTTGGGTATTCACGATCAACCCTGCCGGAGTGTAATACTTGATCTAGTTTGTCTTTCGATCCAACAATATAGATATCTCGAATCGATTGTACCTGCTGCAACGCTTCGACAATATAAAGGATGACGCATTTCCCCTGAAGGGTTAAAAACGCCTTATTTTGATGGTAAACCTTATAGCTGGACTTTCCCTCACCTGCTACCAAGATCACATCATATTTTTTATGGCCGTTTGATGAACTCATAATGTTAGTTTAGCACTTTTTTATTCATTATAATTTCTTGCGTGCATCTTAAAAATTGGTTATACAAATGATTCGCATTCTACAACAAAAATACTAGATATTTTTCCCATGCCAAATGATTCTGATCTAAAAACAACTCCACTTCACTCTATGCATAAGGAACTTGGCGGCAAGTTGGTTCCTTTTGCGGGTTGGCATATGCCCATCCAGTTCAAGGGAGTTATGGAAGAACATAAATGCGTTCGCGACGGTGTGGGTATTTTTGATGTAAGTCATATGGGAGAAATTGAAATCACCGGCCCCGATGCAAAGAAGCTGATTCAATATCTGGTAACCAATGATATTGAACCCATGCAAAACAATCAAGCCCTCTATACCTTGATGTGTCTAGAAACGGGCGGTGTTGTCGATGATTTACTCGTACACCGTTTTTCAGATGAACACTATTTCTTGTGCGTAAACGCTTCCAATTCAGATAAAGATTTTCAATGGATCCTTAAAAATGCCGGTGATTTTAACGCTGTGGTAAAAAATACCAGTCAGGAGACGGCGCAACTGGCGGTACAAGGGAAACACTCTGAGGCTCTTTTGCAAAAGTTATGTGACGTCCCATTGAGCGAAATCGAATACTACCACTTTAGAAAAGGAAAAATCCATAATATTGAGTGCATTCTCGCTCGCACAGGTTATACCGGAGAAGACGGATTCGAAGTATATCTTGATTCAAAGCATGCGGAGTCGGTTTACAAAGCCCTAATTGAAGAAGGAAAACCTTTCAACTTACAACCCATCGGCCTGGGTGCAAGAGATACCCTTAGAATGGAGATGGGTTATGCCCTTTATGGCAATGAACTCAATGAAAATTGCAATCCCCTTGAAGCGGGTTTGGGGTGGGTTATAAAATTGCAAAAAGATGATTTTCTGGGCAAGGCCGCGCTTAAAAAACAAAAAGATGCAGGTCTTTCTCGCAAACTTGTTGGCATTCGCCTGCTCGATCGCGGTGTACCGCGTCCGCATTATCGGGTTTTAAGTGAAGGGGCACCTGTTGGGGAGTTGACCAGCGGAACATTTTCTCCTTCCTTGAATACCGGAATCGGTTTATGTTATGTATCCACAGAATATGCAAAACTTGGAACTAAACTGGATGTGGAAATCAGGAAGCTGAACGTTCCTGCTGAGGTCGTTAAGCCCCCTTTCCTGCCAAGTCGCATTAAAAAAAGCTAACTATTAATTTCCTGGAGGCATCATGGAAGTCCCTGAAAATCTTCTCTACACGCAAGAACATGAATGGGTGCGCGTGGATGGCAAAAAAGCAGTGGTCGGTATTACCCAGTTTGCACAAGAACAATTGGGAGACATTGTGTTCGTAGAATTACC